>DMOB01000239.1:0-3658 GCA_003452475.1 Acidimicrobiaceae bacterium
AAGGGGAAGTGCTAATAGAGCGTGGCTCGACTGCACAAGAGGTAGCTAGTAGGCTAAATCGTTCCGCCGCCTACATCGTAAAATTTTTACTTCAGCAAGGTGAGATGGTCACTGCGACTCAGTCTCTCAGCGATGATAATATCGAACTTTTCGCTACGGACTTAGGAGCGGAAGTTCGACTAATTGATCCGGGAGCGGAGCAAGAGCAAGAAATTCTTAAAACTTTAGATCTAGCTTTTGATCAAGATAGTGAAGAAGTGAGGCCTCCGGTTATCACCGTAATGGGACACGTCGATCACGGTAAGACTCTGTTACTTGATCGGATCAGATCTGCAAATGTTATTGCGGGTGAAGCAGGCGGTATTACCCAGCACATCGGTGCGTATCAGATCTCTCGAAATGGTCAATCATTGACGTTTATTGACACTCCTGGTCATGAGGCCTTCACGTCTATGCGTGCCAGGGGAGCGAAGGCTACTGATATTGTCATACTCGTAGTGGCGGCTGATGACGGAGTGATGCCTCAAACTCTTGAGGCGATCGATCATGCGAGGGCCGCCGAGGTTCCAATAATCGTTGCGATCAATAAGATGGATCGCGAGGGAGCAGATCAAAATCGTGTTCTAGCTCAACTGGCAGAGCGAAACCTAATTCCTGAGTCATACGGTGGAGATGTAATTACAGTTCCTTTGTCTGCTATGACTGAGGAAGGAATAGATGATCTTCTCGATCAGATAGTTCTTGTAGCAGAGGTCGAAGAATTAACTGCTGGATCACAGGGTCGGGCATTGGGCACTGTTCTTGAATCTAATCTTGATAAGGGACGTGGCCCAGTTGCCACAGTACTTGTGCAGCAAGGAACTTTGTCTGTTGGAGATCCTATGGTTGCAGGAGCTGCATGGGGTCGAGTTCGAGCTATGACAGATGCGCTCGGTAATCAATTGAAACAAGCAGGTCCATCTACTCCAGTCGAAGTTTTAGGATTATCTGAAGTTCCGCGCGCAGGTGACATGTTCACCGTTGCGCCAGATGAAAAAACTGCAAGTAAAGTTGCAGACACCAGAGAACACTGGCAGAGACAAGCCAGTATGGCGGGAGTTAGCGCTGCAGGTGGCGGAGCCAAACTTGAAGATATCTTTAAGCAGATTCAAGCTGGTGAAGCCGCAACTCTTAACTTGGTTCTCAAAGCTGATGTGCATGGCTCTTTAGAAGCAGTTACGGAAAGCCTTCGTAAGCTGGAAAGACCTGAAGTCAAGTTGGCTTTCGTAAGCCGTGGAGTAGGTGGAGTTAATGAAAACGATATTCAACTTGCTATGGCTTCGAACGCAACAATTCTAGGATTCAATGTTAGGCCTGATCGAAAGGCGAGGCAGCTAGCTGAGTTCGAAGGCGTAGAAATCCGTCTTTATGAAATCATTTACAAGCTTCTCGAAGACATTGAGAATGCAATGCTCGGAATGTTGACGCCGGAATTCGAAGAGATTGTTACGGGCGAAGCGCATGTTCGTCAGGTATTCCGAATCTCGGGAGTGGGCCCAATAGCTGGTTGTGTCGTTGAAAATGGCACCATTGCAGACAAAGCCAAAGTCAGATTCTTGAGACAAGGTACGATAATTTGGAAGGGGCAAGTTAAGTCGCTTCGGCATTTCCAAGATCAAGTAGCTTCGGTAGCCTCAGGCATGGAATGCGGCATAGGTCTTTCAGACTTTACTGATCTGAAAGAGGGCGATATCATTGAGACTTACGATGAGAAAGAGATACCTCGAACCTAGGGTTTGTAGGACTTTTCGGACGAATTCTGCTTGTGAATCAGCGTCGTAACAAACCTGTCAGGAGAGGCGGACCTAAATATGCCCGTACTGATCGTGTCAAGGAACTCATTCGAGAAATCGTTGCTACCGAAATAGAACGTATGGGTGATGAACGCCTCTTCTCGGTAGCTATTACTGGAGCTGATGTCGATAATGAGTTGGCAAAAGCGATTGTTTATTTTGACGTGTTAGATGAAGAAGATCTGCCCACTGCACAACTTGCGCTCGATGAAAATCGTTATCGATTTCAAAAGGCATTCGGAGAAGGCACGAGAATGAGACGTACGCCGAGATTTGAGTTTCAATTAGATGCCTCAATTGGTGGAGCAAGCAGAATAGAAAAAATTCTGGGCGACATTAAGGCAAGTGAGCAAGAAAGTAATTAATTGGCCCGAAGAAAACCATCTACGGTCCACGGGATGCTGGTCATAGACAAATCATCCGGGGTCACTTCTCATGATGTTGTCTCAATGCTAAGGAAAAGGTTAGGTGAGCGGAGAATCGGCCATGCTGGAACTTTAGATCCATCAGCAACCGGCGTTTTGATTATTGGAGTAGGGAAGGCAACCCGACTCATGCGTTTCGCTACTGCCTCGGCTAAGACATATGAAACTGAGATAGTGTTTGGTGCCGAAACTGACACTCTTGATGCGGATGGCGAAGTTGTACTCCGACACAAAATGTCTTTCTCTGGTGACGATTTGTTGAACGCAGCAATGAAATTTTTGGGCGAGATAAATCAAATCCCGCCGATGGTATCTGCGCTGAAGGTCGGTGGACGACGGTTACACGAACTAGCTCGTGAGGGAATTGAGATTGAGCGTGAAGCTAGGAAAGTAAGAATCGACCGGTTTGACTTAACTCCAACTGAAAATCCGTTGGTATGGAAGGCCTTAGTGGTCTGTGGCCCCGGGACATATGTCAGATCTCTCGGAGCCGACCTAGGAAAGGCTCTGGGCGGAGGAGCGCATATTACTAACTTACGGCGTACCGCTAGTGGATCCTTTACTATCGCAGAAGCAGGGCCGGTGGATGAGGCCGAACTTAAACCAGTTGGTGAGATGGTTAGATCGATGGCTCGCCTGGTGTTAGATGACTCTGATGTAGCAAAAGTACGAAATGGCGCTCGGCTTCCGAGCGACATGATGCTTGGTGAGGGTCCCTGGGCGTTGTTTGATGAGTATGGCGAACTAGTTGCCGTTCACGAGCGAATCGAAGGGTTTGTTAAAGTAGGTGTCGTGCTCCCGGTATAAAAATTCAGATTCTGGATCTTATACATTGCCGATGAGGTCGCCGTAGGAACTATGTCCGGGTAGCTTTATAGATCGTGGAAATTATTCGTGATATGGCATGGTCTCCTGCACTCACTCACGGCAGTGTGGTGACAGTTGGCGAATATGATGGCGTGCACCGTGGGCATCGAACTGTTGTGTCGGAAATGCACAGGATGGCAGCCGAGAGAGGCTGCGCAACGGCGGTAGTTACTTTCGACCGACACCCAGCAACTATTGTTCGTCCGGACTCAGCGCCGCTTTTGTTGTGCGATTTAGAGCATAAACTTGAGCTTTTGTCTGAAACGGGAGTGGACTACACAGTAGTTGTGGAATTCTCTAAAGAGCAGTCTGAAGTTCCTGCAGAGGCTTTTGCGAAGCAAGTGTTAGTTAATTGTTTGCAGGCAAGAGCTGTGGTGGTCGGTGCTGATTTTCACTTCGGTAAAGGGCGTAAGGGTAATGTCCAAACTCTTCGAGAAGTTGGACAAAAACATGATTTTGAAGTTGTAGGCCTTCCGCTGGTGAAACAAATAACTGGAGACGGTGAAGTAATTTCATCTACTTCTATTCGAGGAG
>DMOB01000154.1:0-4210 GCA_003452475.1 Acidimicrobiaceae bacterium
TAAATATAAAGCTTCTTCAACTGCTGTGTTACCCCCTCCCTTATACGTTGAGCCATCGCCCCAGATATCAACACCATCATCTTTCATAGCGCTAACAAGAAGAGTCCCAGTAACTGCTCTACCAAGTGGAGTCGTATTGAAATACGTTCTTCCAGCTGTTGATATATGGAATGCGCCACATTGAAGCGCCATTAGTCCTTCTCGGACTAGCTCAGCTCTACAATCAATGATTCGAGCAGATTCTGCTCCATAGAGAACTGCTCTCTCAGGTACTGTCGAAAGATTCGGCTCATCATACTGACCAATATCTGCTGTGTAGGCGTAGGGAATAGCTCCTCGTTCGCGCATCCAAGCAACAGCAGCTGACGTGTCAAGACCGCCAGAGAAAGCTATCCCGACACGTTGCCCTTCAGGCAAAGACATTAATACTTTAGACATAGATCCTTAAAGCTACGGGATATAAGATGCTCACCCTTTCCTTATTACACAGTTATTGAGATCTAGAATAGAAATGACTGGAATATTAGTGGGGGATCATCATATGTTTAACGCGTCACAACTAGCCGAACGCCTATCAGAACTAGTGCAAATTCCGAGTGTCAATCCCTTGCAAGCAGGCCCTAAGTCCGGAGACAACGGAGAACGGGAAATTTCGGAGTGGATGGCCAACCGTTGTGAAGACCTCGGAGCGACAGTAGCTACTGAAGATATTCTCGATGGGCGCCACAACGTCTACGCCCGCTTTGAAGGCACCAGCGACCGTTCACTAACTATCGATGTTCATCTTGACACCGTTGGAGTTGAACACATGTCAGGAGATCCCTTCGACGGGAGAATTGAAGACAGTAGGGTCTACGGGCGGGGCTCTGTCGACACCAAGGCAACTCTTGCTATAGCTCTAGCAATAATTGAGGAAATGAAAGAACAAGGAAACAAACCGAAGCCCACTATAAATCTTGTTGGCACAATCTCTGAAGAAATGGGTGGGCTAATTGGCGCTGTCGGTTACCGCGACTGGCTCCTCAGTCGCCACGAACACATTGACCAAATAATTGTCGCAGAACCGACCATGTGCTCTCCTGTTTATGGACACAAAGGCGGAGTTGGCCTTGACATTACTGTCCTTGGGCACGCTGCGCACTCATCTAAACCGCATTTGGGGAAGAACGCAATTAGCGCTGCAGCTCGTATCGTCACCGCAATTGATGCCGAGCAAGCCAGACTACAAAAACTCAGACCTTCGACGGCAGTCGGAAACGGGTCTGTCTCCGTTACTGAGATTGAGGGTGGTCTTGCCCGAAACATAATCCCGGACCGGTGCTTTCTTTATGTTGGCCGTCGGACCTCACCTGGTGAGGATCCGGCAGAGATCCAGACACATTTAGAGGCATTAATTAGGAGTAATGCTGTACCTCTGGACGTACAAATTGAGAATACCTACGGAACCGGAAGTCCTGCTTTCTATCAAGACCCTTCAAGTGATTTAGTGACAGCTCTTTCGGATATAGCTGGCACCAGCCCCGATACCGCAGACTACGGATCAAATGCATTGCGTTATCCTGAAATCGCAACCGAGGTTGTCGTTTTTGGTCCGGGGTCTATCGATCAAGCTCACCAAGCCGTTGAATGGATTGATCTCGACCAGCTGGATCTCGCTGCTTCTATTTACCGGAAATTTTTCAATTCGTGAACAAGCTAACTTCATTCACTATCTTCAAAGCGTAATCAATCATTTCATTGAGGCTACTTTGTCGCTCATCAGTGGAAAGTGATTCACCAGTTGCAAGCTGGTCTGTGAGTGTTAGCAAAGAAAGAGCACCCCGTTTTTCTAGTTGCCCTATTGCATAGAGCGCAGCGCATTCCATCTCGACAGCTACCACCCCAGCAGCATGCATCTCCGTCGTCAGATTCTCATTTGGCTCATAAAAAATATCGGTGGTAAACACCTGACCTCTCACAACTTCTATCTTTTCGTCTTCGGCTACTTTAGTGCTAGCCTCAAGCAACTCAAATGATGGCAACAGAATCGAATCAGCGGCAGGGTCCAACAGACTAGGCATAGAGCTGCTAGTGAAACAGGAATCAGCAACGACCAGTGACCGAAGAGGAAGGTCAGTGGAAAAAGATCCCGCTGTGCCGATTCTGATTATGTTCTGAACTTGGTAGTGACGGTAAAGTTCAGTTACGTATATCGCAGCCGAAGGCATTCCCATACCCGATGCCATTACCGATACTGGAATTTCTTTATACATTCCTGTGTACCCGGTCACGTTTCTAACGTTTGTGATTTGTTTTACTTCTGACAAAAAATTAGTAGCTATATAGGTCGCTCTAAGTGGATCGCCAGGCATGAGAACCGTGGAAGCGAAATCTCCCTGAGCGGCGGAAATATGTGGAGTTGACAAGTTAATCTATCTTTCCGAACATCAGTTCGATGTTCTCAGTTTGCTCTGCAGAAACTTCGTCCAACATCACTCCTTGAGCCGCCAACGCAGCTGCTGCTATCTCGTTGTCTAGGTTAGAAGCAATGACAGTAACACCAGGCACCAAGTTTCCCTTAGCTAATTCATGACACCCAACACCTTGAACGGCAAATGACAAGTCCATTATTTCTATCGGGTGTCCTAGCCCTCCAGCGATATTCACTAGTGCCCCGTTGGCCAGCACATAAAGGTGACCTATCCCCCTCATTTCGTAGCGGTCTATTCCTTCTCGTACTTCTGAAATCATCTCACTTTCATTTTTTAACCAATCCACATCAATCTCTAAATCATGATGACCGGCATTTGCCAAAATCGCGCCTTCCTTCATCATCTCAAAGTGCTTTGCTCCTACGGCTTTGATCCCACCAGTCGCAGTCAGCACAAAGTCAGCCGTTGGCAAAGCGTCTGCTGCTGCAGCTACTTGATGTCCATCCATGACCGCTTCGAGGGCCTTGACCGAGTCAACTTCTATAATCCAAGCAGTTCCGCCAAGAGCTCGCACATGTGTAGCTATTCCCCGACCAACCCATCCGTAACCAAAGATCGCCACATTTTTACCAGCCATCAACATGTTAGTTAAATTCAAAATGGCTTGTACTGTCGATTGGCCAGTTCCGTATCGGTTATCGAAAAGGTGTTTACATTTTGCGTCATTGGCTGCCAGAACGGGAAAACTTACTCGACCTAACGCTTGGAGTTGTCTAAGTCGGGCAACTCCCGTCGTGGTTTGTTCAGTAACGCCTGAGATGCCGTGATCTGCACCTGCATTCACTATTCGTAAAGTGAGCTCAGCTCCATCATCTATTATTAATTCTGGTTTACGTGAAGCCACTACATCAAGATCAGATTCCCAAATGCTGTAACCACTATTTCGAGAAGAATGAACTTCAATTCCTCGAGCCACTAAAGCCGCAGCAATTTCGTCGCGCGTTGAATGTGGATTACTACCTGCAACCACTACATCGGCTCCAGCATCAGCTAAAACCGTTGCTAGAAGTGCGGTCTTCGCTTCGAGGTGAACCACCACAGCGACCTTTCGACCTTCTAACGATCCATCGCTTAACCTGTCACGCAAATAACCATCTACCAGTGGCGAATGAGCACGCGCCCAACTAATAGCTTGCTCTCCCAAAGGCGCGAGTCCAATGTCAGCTATCCGAGAGTTTTTTTCAGAGTCCATCACCCAACGAGTTTGACATGCCTAACGAGAAGTTCGCGTCTCTATTCTCGATTACTAAGTCTTAACTCTGAGATAGGTGTAGAGCGCACCCGTCAGGGTCCTATCTAATGGTTTAAAGCGCAAGATCTCAGTGCGCTGAGCAACTGTAGATATTATGATCATCACATGACTCATTTCGGTATCAATATGTTCCCCACTGACAAAGCTATCAACCCGATGACTCTGGCCACAGAAGTCGAAGATAGGGGCTTCGAGTCGTTATGGTTTCCAGAACACAGTCACATTCCCACCAGTAGAGAATCGCCATGGGGCCTTAATCCAAAGGCGCCACCCCTTCCGGAAGAATACTGGCGTACGCATGATCAATTCATTGCGTTAGGAATGGCCGGAGCGGTTACTAGCAAAATTAAGTTGGGAACTGGTATCACACTCGTGCCTCAAAGAGATCCCATCTGGCTTGCTAAAAGTGTGGCCACCGTGGATGCTTTGACTGATGGTCGCTTCCTATTCGGAATTGGTTACGGGTGGAACAAAGAAGAGTTACATC
>DMOB01000316.1:0-6820 GCA_003452475.1 Acidimicrobiaceae bacterium
CTAACAAAATCTTGACCGCCAGCATCAATTTTGCTTTTGATGGACCGCTCGTTAGTTCTGCACTGGCCAAAGGAAACCTAAATGAAATAGCAACTGAATTTTCTCTAGCTAGTGATTCAGATACTGAGAAGAAACTGTCTGAAGGAAACTCTCGGTTGTCTAAGTTGTCCCATTACTCGGGAGCAATGTTTTTTTATGGAGATGAGTGGTATTGGGGAGTTGATAGACTCTATTTACTCGAGGACCGCTGGAGAAAATTAGAATTAGATAAAAGTATTTCAAATACTCCTTTGTTTGCACGTCCAGCGATAGAGGTTAAGACTAATTCGGGTGTTGGTTGTACGCTCCAATTTTATGCCTCCCTGAGAAGTCCTTATACTGCGCTAATTTTTGACCATGTTGTTGAATTTGCAAGAGCGAGCGGACTAACCTTAGAGCTAAAACCTGTTTTGCCTATGGTGATGCGAGGAGTGTCACTGACGAGACAGAAAGGTCTTTACATTTTTGCAGATGCGGCGCGTGAGGCGCGAGCTTTGGGAGATGACTTAGGACCATTTTGGGATCCAATAGGGGAGCCTGTTCGTCGAGCTTATTCTCTTTATCCTTGGGCTAAACGGGAGGGTAAGCATGTGGAGTTTTTTAGTGCTTTCCTTTCCGCAGCGTTTAGAGAGGGAGTAAATACTATGACCACTTATGGGATTAAACATGTCCTGCAAAGAGCTGATTTAGATTGGAATCACGCTCAGAGTATACTTGGTCAATGTGGCTGGGAAGAGGAGTTGGAAACCAATCGCCTTGATATGTATAGTTTCGGTTCTTGGGGCGTGCCGAGTTTTCGTTTATTAAATTCGGAAGGGAAAGAGATAACCTGGGCATGGGGTCAAGATAGATTATGGTTCATAGCAAAAGAAATATTAAGAATAAATAGGTGGTAGTTGTTTCTATTGTATTTTATTTTTACGGATTGATTTTTAGGAGTTATTAGCAATGCAAGATTTTTCGAATAAGGTGGCTGTCGTGACCGGTGGGGCAAGCGGTATTGGTAAGTCGCTTGTCAAAGAATTACTGACTGCCGGTGCGCGGGTAGTGATTGGAGATGTTGAACAAGAGGCCCTGGATAAGGTGCTAGATGAATTCAGTGGAAAGGGCGAAGTTTCTGGTTTAGTCACTGATGTGTCGGATTTGGCGTCTGTTAAATCGCTCGCTGATTTTGTTTATGAGAAGTATGGAGTATGTCACCTGTTTTTCAATAATGCTGGAGTTGCTGCACCTTCTGCGAACGTTTGGGAAACAACACCCAATGATTGGTTATGGGTTCATAGTGTTAATGTCATGGGAGTTGTCTACGGCATTCAAACCTTTGTTCCTAGAATGATAGATGGTGGTGAAGAAGGTTTTATTATAAACACTTCATCAGGTGATGGAGGTGTCTCACCATTGCCCTATCAGTCAGTTTACGCATCAAGTAAGGCGGCGGTTTCTTGTATTACAGAGTGCTTGTCGGCGCAGTTGCAAAGTACTGGAACAAACCTTGGGGCGGCCATTTTTTATCCATCTGGTGGTCTACTTGATACTGGCATTTGGACGACACATCGAAATCGTCCTAGGGATCTGGCTAGGGAAAAGCCGACGGACCCGGTACCTACTGTTGCCGACTTTAAGGTTGCAGCTGAAGCTGCTGGAATGACTTTGGAGTTCCAGGATCTGGATGAGCTCGCTCGCTTTTGCTTAGACGGTATTAGAGAAAAACGGTTTATCATTATGATAGATGTTGAGGATGCTGAAAAAACGTTATCCGAACGTGCTTCTCGTATTGGAAGGACAGAGTTGCCTATAGATCAAGCCGAAATCCCGATGCTCTAAGTTTTTTGTAGCTTTGCTCCTTTATCTCTTTTCATGAAGTCTAACTTCTAGATTGGTGTAGCCCTTGACGAAAGTGGAAGGTGTTCTCAAGGGTTCTCCAACAACTTCAATTTGATCGAAACGTTTTAGAATTTCTTCCCAGAGTACTTGAAGTTGCATTTCTGCTAATCGATTCCCCATGCAGCGATGAATGCCCGCTCCAAACGACAAATGCCCTCTTACATTCGGGCGATCTATCCAAAAATCATTGGGGCGCTCGATTGCAGCGGCGTCATAATTGCCGGATACGTACCACAGCAACACTTTATCATTCTGCCGAATGCGCTGACCTCGAAATTCGGTATCTCGTGTAGCAGTGCGCCTCATGTGTGGCAGTGGCGTCTGATAGCGAATAATCTCCGATACCATCGATGGAATCAGATCTGGATTAGCTCGCACTTTCTCCATTTCTTGAGGGAACTGGTTTAAGAAAACCACGCCACCGGACATAGAATTCCGCGTTGTATCGTTACCACCAACGATGAGCAACATGATGTTTCCCATATAAGTGAGCGGATCATCCACCATATTGGCGGTGTTGGGATCTGCCTGAAGCATTCGTATCAGGTCAAATGCTTCTCTCCCATCGCCTTTACGTTCATGCCAGAGCTCTGTGAAACGCTGCAGGCAAGCGGTAATGTGCTCGACGATAGCTTCCCGCTTTAACCCCTCACCTGCCGTGATTCTCTCGTCATTGGTGAACATGTCCGACCACTCAGTCAGGTTATTGCGCTCGTCCCATGGGTAATCAAATAAGGTCGCCAACATTTTAGTCGTGAGATCACGACTGACTAGCTTCACCCAGTCAAATGGCTCGTTCTCTGGCAGAGCATCCAGAACCGCCACGGTCCGCCGGCGAATCAGTGCCTCGAACTCTTTGAGATTTCGCGGCGCCACAACATGATGCACAGCACGACGCTGATCATCGTGCTGAGGTGGATCCATCGCAATAAACATCTTCAGGATCATGTCCGGCTCAGGGTCGATAATGCTGATCGCAGGTTCCGAGGAGAACGTTTCTGTGTCGCACTCTATCGCCACGATATCCTTATAGCGTGAGACGGACCAGAATGGCCCAGCGGGGCTGTCTGATTGATAATGTACCGGCGACTCTTCTCTCAACCGCGCAAATAAACCGTGCCAGTAATCGAACTGAAACATGCGCGGATCAGAAATATCGAGCTCCGATAGCGGCAGCGCACTGTAATCGGGCGCGACCTTTACTGCAGGCACATCCATAGTCTCACCTTCTCAACATGTTGTAGGGCGATTTATGGAAAGCACTACATTTGAAACTCGGGTAGCTGCACCTTGATATCTGCCATGCCTTCGGCGACGACAATTTGACAGGCCAGACGCGAATTTTCAGCCCGATCAGGTCGCAGGCCTAGCATGGCAGTCTCCTGTGAGTCTGGGGCCGGCAGATCACCGGGGGCTTCAACAAAACAGTGACAGGTCCCGCAAATGGCGCCACCCCCGCAATCTGCGTCGATTCCGGGAACATCGTGCTTTAACGCCGTTTCCATTAGCGACAGCCCAACGTCTCCATCGACCATTCTTTCTGAACCATCATGTTGTACAAATGTCACCACGGTCATAACGCACGCCGTCCTCGAGCCCACTAATATTCACTTGTGCGCTCAACTGTAACAAACACGCGCGCAACAATCCCCGTTATGTAAACAGATTTATTCAGGCGCTGGCGGCTTGATTTTTCTCAAAAGCCTCATGAAATGCTGCAAGCATGCTTTGCTCGTGGCTCTGCGCTTCAGAGGTGTCAAGAGAGCGTTCAAGTTTCGCCCAGTCAATATCACCATCATCCGTCATGGCCTCATATTCAAGAATGCCCAGCTCTTCAAATCGAGGGCGGATACGGTCGGTGAGCAAGCCAATACGTCGCAAATTCGGCACTACACGCTGAAACAGCAAATTCCGAAACGTCGACATCACAAAGCCATCGAGCACCTTCTTGCGACTCTCCTCCACATCCCAGCCGAAATGCCGAAAAACGTCGGTCGCAACCAGTCTCTCTCTACTAATCGCGCAGGCCTCAAATGCGAATAAAGCTCGCTCCTCACGCTCTTCGTCGCTCAACGTTTTGACGTACTCCTCGAGATAGTTCACCCCAAATGTGACGTGTCGCGCCTCATCGCGAGTGACCAGATAAACAATATCCTTCAATACGGGGTCGGGGGTTGTCTCGCGGGTTGTATTGAAAGCTGACAGCGCCAACCCCTCGATTACGATTTGCATACCGATGAACTTAAGATCCCACCGAGGATCGGTCAGTATCTTGTCGATAATGCTGTTGAGGTGAGTGTTGATGGGATACATCAATCCAATGCGCTTCTGTATGTACTGATTAAAAACTTCTACGTGACGGGCCTCATCAAATGTTTGCGAGGCGGCGTAAAGCTTCGCATTAAACGTCGGAGCGCAAGAACAGAGCTGACTGGCCACCAGTAGCGCTCCCTGCTCCCCGTGCAGAAACTGCGACAAACTCCAAGCATTCATATGCAACCAAAACTCGTCGCGTTCTTTTTCGGATAACGCTAGGTAGGGCGGATAATCGTGCAGGTTCATCATCTCCGCCGCGCGCGCTTCTTCCGGCCAGGGGCGATCCCAGTCAATATCCATCTGCGGATCCCAATTGAGTTGTTTGCCCAGCTCGTAAAGCTTTTTGATCCGATCATCCTGCACGGAGTAATCCCAGTTGTAGGAGCCGGTAAGGGGGGTTTGGAAAATTTGCGCGACGTGGTCGACGTCTGCGCTAGTTAGCACATCCTCCAGATCGGGATTATCCCGAGGGCAGTCGGGATTCGAAAAGTGCTGAATCTTTCGGGGCGTGTCGGTGCTCCATGCAATCTTCATTAGTGATCTCCTTTCTTTACAGCATCTTGTCCGCTCTGTTGCACTAGCTCAAGGTGATCCATTGCCAATTAATGGTCAAATATGGCCAAATAGCGCCATGCAATCATCAATCCCAAGCCAATACCTTCTCATTCTCGTGTCACTGGCTGCTGATCGAGGTCATTCGATTGAAGCAATCTGTGAGGGCACTGCGTTAACGCTTGACTCGCTGCAACATCTCGGCGCGCGAGTAAACGAGGCCGACGCTGATCGCGTGATCGCGAACACCCTCAATCTTATTCGGGAGCCCACGCTTGGTCTGGTATTGGGCCAGCGATTAAATTTGGGGGCGCACGCTATTATTGGTCAGGCATTTCTCGCATGCTCCGACTTGCTTGAGGTACTGCAACTCCTTGATCAATACGCCCCATTGCTCATTGGCAGCCGTTCGCAACTCTCCGTGTATGAAGATAGCGATCGGGGACGGATTGGCGTGACGCTGGAGTTGGAGGGCGCTGCAACAACGATGCCATTTACCTACCAAGCCATTTTTTCGGGAATTCAGAAGACCACGTCGGATTTACTCGATTCCAAATCGCTCGATTGGGAAATCGACCTGCCATTCTCAAAACCAAAAGATATTGCGCCTTATTTGGAGATATTCGGTGACAAAGTGCGATTTTCATCTGACAAAGCTCGACTTAGTTGCCCAAGTCATTTCACACGCACATCGCTCTCCACATCAAACCGTACGCTAAGAACCGTTTACGAAAACGAGTGCGCTCGCCTGTTGGCGCATCTCGCAGACGACGCCACCTGTACTGAGCAAACTCTGACCATCCTGAATAAACTCGAGGGACAATACCCTCAGCTGACGCAAATCGCTGCGATGTTCAATATGAGCACACGCACGTATCGCAGACGCCTGCAAGAAGAGGGCACGACCTTTCAGGCACTACTCGATCAAACACGACTGGAACTTGCTCAACATCAACTCGTTCGGTCAGAGATTTCGATTGCCGGTATTGCCCACGCGTTGGGCTTTAGTGACACCTCAAACTTTCGCCGCGCATTTATTCAATGGTGTGGCGTATCTCCTTCTGAATGGCGCAAATCACATTTAGAAAAAGTGCGAATGAAAAGCGGCTAAACGGCACTCACACCAAAGCCTTTAGAGGAAAAATGAAGGTAGACATTTTGTCTCGAGCCAAGCGCTCTTTGAGTCACTATGCCGAATCTATCCATCCTCATCATTCGTCCTTCAGCACGCTTGCGGGGGTAGTCTGTAGGTCCCACCTCAGTCCCTTGATGCTCTTTGAAGGGTATGTCTCCTGAAGGGAATGAAAGCCAGTCTCGATGGTCCCTCTATTTGAATGCGTGCGTCTGCATTAGATAGCGGCGTAAAAGAGGCGTCGTCCATCATCGTTGACCGATCCCGAAGAAGCGTCGGCAATTCTCTGAAGCCCAACTCTCGCAGCAAATATCCAAACACAGCACCCGGGGTCACAGATGTAATCGTCAAAAACAGACAATCTCCTCTGCTATACGTCAAAGGGATGCGTCCTCCGACGCAAAGGTATACGCAGCCGCCCCTTCACCCTTCAATGTCATTATCACTACACGCAAATCACAGTAAAAGTGGGAGCCTCGTTAACCCCCAACCAGGTGGGTTAAGAGTGGCCGAGGAGACTGAGCAGGAACCTCATACGAGAGCCACTGCGCTGATATACCCCAAAGGTCAACCGGAGTTTCTCTAAACAGGTAGACATCGGGTAGTGAAAAAGGATTGGGCACCCAAGATCCGTCAGAGTGGATTCTTCAGAAGTGAACATCATGCAACCCGATCGATCTCAAGGTGGGGCCATTAAAAAGCCGCATGATAAATAGCGTCAATCCAAGGCCTCTAAGGCCACCAGAGAAAAAGCTTCAGGCATTAAAAAAGCCGGCAACACTGCCGGCTTTATATCGTACGTCACTCCCAAACGTGACGTAACTGTAATTACTTTTTCTTAGAAGCTTTTTTCTTTGCAGGTGCCTTCTTGGCCGCTGCTTTCTTCTTAGCAGGTGC
>DMOB01000121.1:0-3672 GCA_003452475.1 Acidimicrobiaceae bacterium
TCTACATTTAGTTTTTGTTGCCATACATGGCCTTACCATTAAAGGTAAATGTAAATCTTTTTCATATTTGTTGGCTTTATGGGGAAAGCTTTTGGTCGAAAATTTGGATTTGATTATTCATAACAAATAAAACCTGACCTCTAAGTTAGTTTTCGGTTGAGGAAATCCTGAAGAGTGCGTTTAATTCCTCTGATGCGTCAGGTTTTTAACACAGTATTGCTGCCGCTTAGCTTGGTTTCGTTTTGTTTGAATGCAGCTCCTACTACAGAGCAGGTTGAGTTTTTTGAAAAAAAGATTCGCCCTGTTTTGGTAGAGCATTGTTACGAATGTCACAACAGCAGTGGCAAGGAGAAGGGAGGGCTAGTGCTAGATTGGGCAGGAGGGCTGGCAGAGGGTGGGGACAGTGGCTCCTTACTTGAGGAGGATGAGCCTTTGAAGAGTTTCTTACTTCAGGTGATTCGCCACGAGGATTCGGACATGAAAATGCCCAAGGGTGGTCCAAAGCTCTCACCAGAGGTAATTGCAGATTTTGAAAAATGGGTCGCCGCTGGTGTGCCAGATCCACGAAAAAATAAGCCTTCAAAGGAGGAAATTGCAAAGGCCACTTCTTGGGAGACAATTCGAGAGCGACGTAAGCAGTGGTGGAGTTTTCAGCCGATCCTTCAAGTGGCACCACCAAAGGTCGATGGAGACTGGGCTAAGTCGGATATCGATCGATTCATTCAGGCTGGCTGGAAAGAAGTTGGGCTCGCTCCAGCCTCGGATGCTAAACCGGAGGCGTTGATCCGCCGGTTGTCTTTTTCAATCATTGGCTTGCCACCGACTAGAGAGGAAACTGCTGCCTTTTTGAGAGCGGTTTCAGAGAATCGACAAGCAGCAATCGAAGGGGCAGTGGAGCAACTATTGTCATCGCCACACTTTGGTGAACGCTGGGCACGGCACTGGATGGACTGGGTGCGTTACGCCGAATCGCTTGGCAGCGAGGGCGATCCAGTTATTCCATTTGCGAATCAGTACCGGAATTATTTGATTCGTGCACTCAATGAAGATGTATCTTACGATCAATTGTTACGGGAGCATATTGCGGGAGACCTCCTGGGAAATCCGCGTTTGAATAAGGAATTGGGGCTGAATGAATCTGCCATAGGCCCAGCTCATTATCGATTTGTGTTACAAGGCTTCGCGCCCACCGACGCACTCGACGAATTGGTAAGAACAACGGAGAACCAGATCGACGTTGTCAGCAAGGCTTTCCTTGGTTTGACCGTGTCTTGTGCGCGCTGCCATAACCACAAATTCGATGCCATTAGTCAGGAGGATTACCACGCTTTTTATAGCATCATGACAAGCAGTCGACCGGCAACGATCGATGTAAACTCGAGGGAGCGCCGTGAGAAGAACAAGGCAGTCTTGGCCACGCTTAAACCTCAGATTCGTCAGGAGCTAGCTGATCAATGGCTGAAGGAATCCAGTAAAATTGCGGCCAATTTGGCCGAGCCAAACGGGAGGTGGAAAGATCTCATCGAAGGGGCTAAAGACAACAAGAATCCTTTATACGCCTGGCATAAGCTACGCTCGGCTAAGGGGGAAGAGTTCAGTAAAATATGGCGCCAGTTAGCCGAGGAATTTTCCCAAAGCCAAAAAGCGCTCAAAGAACTGCGTTCGCGCAGCTACGCGCAGCGTTGGCAACTTGGTAGGGACCGAACATCGCTTGACTTATGGTTGCTCGACGGAAACGGGCTCGACGGAAGTGTTGCCAGAGCTGGAGTATTTAGAATTTTGCCGACTGGGGATCGACTGATCGATGCAATTCTTCCTGCTGGGGTCTACTCTCATCTTCTATCTGATAAACACACCGGAGTGTTAAGTTCGCCGACGTTCAAGGCAAGAGATGGTCAACGGCTTTATGTTCGTGTGGTAGCTGACGGTGATGTTATGACGCGTTACGTGGTTCAAAATTATACGCGTGGTGGTACGGTTTATCCAACGACAAGGCTGCGCGATGGCAAGTGGCGCTGGCAGTCGTGGGATATTGGCTACTGGGCGGGAGACGAGTTGCACCTTGAGGTTACAACAGCTGGTGAACAGGCGATTCTTTTTTCGAACAAGTCTAACTCTTGGTTTGGCGTCACTGATGTGCTTGTAACTGATAAGGATCAACCGGTGCCGAAGGAGCAGTTTGCAGAATATGTTCAGCCGATTTTTGCTAATGATACCCCTTCCAATGCCAAGGACTTGGCCGAGCGATACGCTGTGGTAGTTAGAAAGAGTATTCACGCATGGCGAAAGAATTCGATGAGCGATGAACAGGCTCAGTTTTTGAATTATTTTGTGAGCGAAGGATTGCTGAATAATTCGCCGAATGTCTCGCCAAAGGTTGCTGAGCTGGTTGCCGAGTATCGAAGGCTTGAGGCTGAGATACCCCAGCCTCAGCGTGCCCCAGGGGTACTGGAAGCGAAGCCAGAAGATCGCCCGCTGTTCGTACGAGGTAATCACAAGCAGCCGGCTCAAACCGTGCCGAGGCGTTTCCTCGAGGTATTCGATGCTAAACCATTTACTGCGAAAAACTCCGGCAGAGTCGAACTAGCTGAGGCGATGTTGGACTCGAAAAACACCCTTACTGCGAGGGTGATTGTGAACCGTATCTGGCATCACATGATTGGCCGTGGTCTTGTGGCTACACCGGATAATTTCGGGAAACTCGGAGAGAAACCGACTCACCCGGAACTGCTAGACTACCTAGCCAAACGCTTTGTTAATGAAGGTTGGTCGATTAAGAAACTGGTCCGCGAGATTACACTAACCCGAACGTTCCAGTTGGCCGTAATCCCGAACGTTAATGCAGGTAATATAGATCCTGAAAATCGTCTACTGACCCGTGCGAATGTCCGACGATTGGAGGCAGAGGCGATTCGCGACGCGATGCTACAGTCAAGCGGTTCACTTGACCGCCGACCGCTCGGTGGTTCGGATAATCCGGATAGCAATCGGCGAAGTCTGTACCAGAAAGTCATCCGAAACCGTCTCAACCCGTTCATGACTGTTATGGATGCACCTGTCCCAACTAGCACCACGGGTCGCCGCGACGTTACTAATGTCCCAGCGCAGTCTCTCACCATGATGAACGATCCTTTTGTTCTCTCCCTGGCAGAGCGATTCGCGAACCGTGTTAAGGAAGATAAAAGCCTAAAGTCGATTGAGTCACAGGTCGATGCAATGTTTCGAATTGCGCTTAGCAGAGCAGCGACCCCTTATGAACTTACCGGAGCAAAGGCGTTTCTCAGTGATGCCGATAAAAAAGCGACTCAAGTAAAGAATTCATTGCTGGATATGAACGAGGAAATCAATTTAATTTTGGCTAAAATGGGTTCACTTCGCAAACCGCTGCGTGCACAGCTACTGGCAATGGGCAAGGAGGGCAAGTCTTCAGCCATTGAAGTGCCGAAGCCTCTTGCAGCGTGGGATTTTAGTCAGGGAACAAAGGATAAGTATGGCCAAGCACACCTTTCGATTAAAGGCGGGGCAAAGGTTGAAGGTGGGGCACTGTTATTGGACGGTAAACGGGGATTTGCTCGAAGCATGCCCTTAGCTAAGGGGCTCAAAGCCAAGACGCTTGAGGCATGGGTACAACTGAGTGACTTAGATCAGAAGGGAGGTGGAGTCATTACGGTT
>DMOB01000044.1:0-6637 GCA_003452475.1 Acidimicrobiaceae bacterium
CCCTGACACGGACTGTTACAGACACAGCGACCATGATTGATCTGGTCGACGCACCCGACCTCGACGCGTGGATGCCTCAAAGGCCTGGCAATCGACTGCAGCTAGCAAGTCAACTCGGTGAAGAATGTCCAAAATTACGGATAGGCGTACTGAGCCGGCCACCCAATGGTGCAAAGGTGAACAGCCCTCAGGCCTCTGCACTTGACGAAATAAGCTCTTTCCTAGCTGCGGCAGGGCACGCATTGACTGAAGTTCACCCTGCTGAACTGCAAATAAAAGGCCTAGACGGCTACCGGAAGGTCGTTGCACCTGGTTGGAGTCATCTTGTGGACTACGACTTGACTCAACCATCTCACCCTTCTGTCCTAGCTCGCCTCAAGTCGATCGACGGCGCAACAGTCCCTCAGTTCGTTCGCGCCGCCGCTGAACTTCGGGCAGGAACCAGAGCGATTGTTCGTCGCTGGCGCAGCGACTTTGATGTATTACTCACGCCCCTCACCGGGTGCGCCTTTCCTGACCATGGTGTCCTACTCGAGGAAACCGCTGCTCCGCTCGATGCCCGCCCAGTCTCCGATGCCACAAGAGGATTTGTCGACTGGGTTAATGTCATTGGCCTTCCAGCGATCGGTCTGCCGACTCACATTGACTCGCGCGGCGTTCCATTCGGCGTTCAAATCATCGGTGGTCCTTATCGCGAGGATTTACTTTTACAGATCGGAATGCTCCTTGAAGACCATCATCGTTGGCATGAACGCCAGCTACCGAAAAATCTTCGCTGATCATGACAAAGCCTCTATCACCTAATTCGAATGATGCCCAGCCAAACCAAAGGATGCCTTCTGTGCAACAGCCAAACACTAAGTCTTTGGACCATGACACCCGTGAAGTTCTTCGCGTTCACCAGCAGTGGTGGAAAGCCAATGTTGGCCTTGATATGGCAGCGATGAAAGAGTGTTTCCCGTCGGGTGACTCTTTTTCAATGTTTAATCGTAATGGGTTCACCTATTATGGCGTGGATGAGCTAACTAAGCTTTGGGAGCACTACGCTCAAGGCCCACCACGACTCATTCAAACGGTCGCTATCGTTCGCCTCGAAGTAAGTAGAGACATCGCCTGGCTCATATGTGAGTTAAAGTATCGGCGCGTTTCCCCAGTCACGTCAGATGATCATTGGGAACCAGCAAACGCTGACGAAGTATTTGGTAGCAAGGCGACCGAAATTTATCACCGCGACGATGGAAACGGCCAACCGGAATGGCGAATGTGGCATTTCCAGTCTGGCGCCCTACACCCAGCCGGTGAGAACCGGCCCGCATTTGATGACTCAGACCAGACGAGCCAACTTGGCTACAATCCTTACGGCCCTCCGCTGACCTACACATACACACTCGAAGGCTACGCTGGCCAGGCTTCACTGGAGGAAGGCATTCCATCTTCTGACAGAGAAGTTCCGAGCACATAGTCCAGGAGCTTTGAGTCTCTTGTCTGCCGGCCCTTTTAATACGATTCAAGCCGCCACCGCTCAATTCCAAATAGCTTAGTTTTGGTAACCACTTAAAAAATTTGAGTTTGAGATAATCCTGAACTATCGGTTAGGCACGCTCATTCGGTGTCCGACTTGTGGTGGGGTGGGAAGCTCTTGATGCTTGAGCATCATGCTTCTCAAGCGGGTATAAACATCTTCATGCATCTCTGAAACGCGCCTGGTTTTCTCTGACACATGCAATCCCATTACTTCGCATGTCGCAGCAATAAAATTTTCATCAGAGTTCCACATGGTCTGCAGTGCATGAATTCTTTTATGATCGACTCCTAATAATTGTGTGGAGATCGAGAGATTGGTTCCCTGGCGAACTTCCCTAATGTAGGTGATATGATTTTCAGCAGAAAAAATGGTCACTGAATACTTTTCTCGATGTTCAGGCCCTAACCCTATATGTTCCATAAAAGGCTCTAGCGCCTCGTCGAAACAAACCATATAGTAACCAGCGTTAAAGTGTCCGTTGAAGTCTATCCATTCAGGGTGGACTACTTCTTTGTGGCCCCAAAAGAGAAGGTCAGTTTCTTTCACGAAACTATCATGTCATATCAACTTCAATAGTAGGTAGACATTTAATCAATCTGTGCATGGCTCGGCGAGACGACCAGTGATATCGCCCTAGACACCTAGAAGAAATGACCGTCTCAAATTGATGGAATTAATTCAACCGCATAAGCGTGGGCTTTTATCGCATTCCCAATCTCCGCAATCTCGAATTTTTTACCAAGCTGATTTACGATCAGATTACTCTTCAAAATCAAAGCGCTCAGAGTCTTAATATTAGTCTTCGTGCACAAAATCTATTTATCCCAAATTGTTCGCCATAGGTGAGATAGCTATTACGTTAAGCGAAAAGCCCTAAAGTTTAAATGATCATTGGATTATAGGCATACATTCATTGTGCGCTTACTTGTACCCATCGAGGTGACCTATTTGCTGCCTCTTTTTGAGTTAAATGGCGATGTCATAGCGCGTGTAATCACGAAGAACGTTCGCTATTGTCTCAGGCCCATAGCGATAATTATTTTCTGCTCCAACAAAGGGTGCATAAATGTAACGGGGTTCATCAGGTCGAGCCTGCTGTCGCGCGTCTACAGCCACCTGAACAACTGCTGAGCGACGTCGGATATGTTCCGCGTCGTAGACTTTCTTACCGCTCTTATTATCGTCAAGGGTGATGTTAAGTCCACCAGAAACCCCTAGCACCGACGATTGAGGGTAAAAACCAAAAGTAATCGACACACGCGGGTCCGGGGAAGTATTCGCAAATGAGCCGTGCAACATCTGCCGATTTACAATTGTCACATCACCAGCATTGGTCACAAGCGGAATGGCATCAGGCAGACGCTCACCTGTTTCATTGGCTGCTACGCGCTCTCGAATATCAATTCGCCCTTCTTTATGCGAGCCGGGCACGATCCACAACGCATTAGCAGGAGTCGTCTCGTACAGTTGTACCTGAAAGTTGAAACCATGAATGCCTGGATACCACTCAGGGTTATCCCAATGTGTTGCTCCATCTTGATGCCATGCTACCGACCCGCCTACTCCGGGCTTCTTTACGAAAATAGAGTCGTTATATGGAACAAAATCCGGCCCGTTTATGGCCTCAGCAATGCTTAAAAGCTCAGGATGTCCATAGAGACGAAGAGCTGCAGGCATGGAGGTGCACATCTGCAAAATCAGATGAACCACATAGTCAGGAGCATCGTCATCAGGCGTCGGTTCAGTGAACTTAACTGGATGCCGACCACTTAACAGTTCAGTCCCACCCCAAGGGTCTGATAAAGGCTTAATAAAAATGTACGGCCTTATTGGGTAGTCAAGCCCAAGCGCTGGGCGCCCTTGCGAATCGGTTATGGAATCGGGGGAAGATGGAGCGCGTTGGATAGTGTCTTCGACGGCAGCGCGCAACTCAGCGACTTCTTCGCTGTCGACAACACCTTCAAAAATGTAGAATCCGTTCGCCTCAAACTCGGCGAGGATATCCGAGTGGAGATTACCATCGGCGCCATAACGTACCCGCCCTCGGCTCCCAAGTGCCAATGCCGCCACATTGCGTTCGACCACATACTCCGTCATTGCAGCCGCGTGTTCATCTGCCGAGAGTTCAGTAAGTGCCATCTCGCCCCCTAGACGTTTTAATCCCCACTTCAAATAAGCCTAGGCCACCTCCGAAATTGATTCCACTAGCAATACATGTTTACCCGCTCTGCTCAGGCGACTAATCGTTAACTCACGAAATGTCATTTGGATTCCTAGGATTAACGCTGCACAGATTTAGGTTCCACGACAAAAATAAATTGTACTTTTGCGAGGCGGCTACGAAAGGAAACTTGGTCAAATACCAGGTAGCTTCGGTTATTCGTTCTCATAGAGGTCCTAGGATATTTAGGTGCCTCAAATTTTTCTGCGGCTTGTCGGATCCTGTTTATTCGCGTTAGTTGTTGCAGGTTGTGGTACCACCTCAAGTCCCACGCAATCAGGAACTGCACTCACACTTGATGAGCAGGCCTGGTGCTCAGAACACCCCGAGGCTCATGGAGACGCGGCATCTCGTCTCAGTATCGCATTCGTTGGGGACTATATAAGAGCTTCTGGTTCGGCCGGAAGTACAGACATAATGGATCTTGAGCCACCATTTCTTGCTGTGCCTTCTGACGATAATGAGCCGCTAACCTACCGCCTTCAGTTTCAAAATAGCGAAGATTCTAACCGAGCCTGCCGAGCGGCTATCGACGCGATCAGCTAACCCGATTAATGCACGATGGGCGGTCGATCAGATACCTTCGACATTGGTAAACCATTGTCTAAATTAGCCATAATAACCGTCTCTATGCAGTTGAATCTCGATCATCGCAGACCTATCCAAAACGCAAGCATAAAAGCGGAAGATCGCAGCGAAACAGCGCGTTTTAGTCGTTTAATAGGGAGGACTCCCCTAAACAAACTCTGCTAGATCGTTATAGGTATCACTTCTCACTTGAACCGTCGATAAATCCTCCTAACGGTGGTCTTATCCCCTCGTCTTTTTTCTTCTGCAATTTTTCGAGCCAAACACTCGCTTCGTCGGTAACCGGTTCCTCGGCTTCAATGTCCTCAACTTTTGTTTCGTTTACTTCATCTTCAACTAACCGTTGAAACTGCTCACGAGCCTTCCGTAAAGTCACGTCATCAAAAAATTCTCGGAGCTCTTCTGGTTCATATACCTCTGCTATTGCTTCCACCATCATCCCCATCGGCATCAAAATGGGTTGTTCATTATGATCCTCTGGCGCAGACGGATTCGAGTACCAAATGGCAGCGCTCGGCTCACCTTCAAAAATTTCTTCGACAGCTCCAAAGGTAATAGTGTATTGACGCCCTGTAATATCGCAGCCCCATGCCCAAGTTGGTCCTGGTTCTAAAGCATCTTGTTCTTCTGGGTCCATAGTTCAATGTTATAATGCTTTCCGATCTAGTATTGTCGTCTCTACTGGATCGCGTGATCTTCCACTGCCAGCTCCTAATTCACGACATAGCCTTAAAGAGATAAATGTGATGATGCGTAAGATCATGTTGATACGGTCATATGATCGCAAAGCGTTTTTAGATTTAAGCAACCTAAAAACGGCTGAAAATTATTTTTATTCACTAAACAAATTGGAGACATACACATGAGCTGGGGAGTTCCAAGCGCCCTCTCAGGGCTCGCACTTTTTGTTCTCGGTGGCGGTGTTCTAATAGCTCTTTTGCTAGGAATATTTACTCAAGGTCAACGAAAGCGTTCTGCTCTAGCTGCAGTAGTGGCGGGTGCTGTCGGCTTTCAGGTCTTTCATTTTTTTGAACATGGACTTCAAGTCGGCTATTGGTTACTTAACCCACAAAAGAAGCCTTGGTTCACGCCATGGGCACAAACTGGCGTCGACGGTCTCGCCTACTGGTGTCAGCTTTGGCCCGGGAAGGGCGCCGCCGGACAAAGAGGTGCTGAACTTTTGCACTTAATCGGCAACGGAATTTTTCTTTCCGGCATTGTCGCCATGTTCGTACTAACTCGCATTGCAAAAACAAATCAGCGATCAGTCAATGGAGCACTCTTATTCCAGGGCCTTCATTTTATCGAACATATAGTTTTGACTGTCACTGTTTTCGCTAGCGGAACTGGTTGGGGCGCTTCAACAATGTTTGGGCGCTGGAGCGGCACAGAACTTTCAAGTCATCGCGTCTGGTGGCACTTCACAATTAACGGAATTGCTACTGCCATCGCAATAATGGCGCTGGTTGCTCTATACCGCTCGGGGGCACTGACCGGAAGTAAGCCAAAAGTAAAAAAAGTTGGTCTCAGACCTCGGTCACATTATGCCTTTGGAGCCGTCGGCCTGCTAGCCCTGCTACAATCATTGCCCTTTGCTGTAGGTTCCATAGTAGGAGAGCCTGCGCCTAGAAAAGTTCGCAATATCAGCTTGGACGATATACAAACAGCTGTCGGTGACATTCTTAGTCCTGGACAGTGGTGGCACCTAGCAGACCCGTACGTTTTACTTCCGATTGCTTTACTAGCTGGGATGTGGAAACTACAACGCAAAGTCCTAGATAGCTCTCAGGAGACAAACCTCTCTTAATGTAATTAACTCCTGCTTCATCGCGAAGAAAGGTGGGCAACTAGAAAGGCCGAATTCTCTGCTTAAGCCTTCGGTTCAAGCTTACTTACTGCCGGCTCCTCTAGTGCTCCGACACAAGCCTGAAGCCCGAGTAACACATTCTGAATCGCCGTACTAAGGCTCTCCTTGCGACAAAAAACATCAAGAATTAGCCTGCCGTCGCAACATCTTAGTTATCAGACGCTGCTCTCTAGTATTTAAATGTCGTGACTATCGAGATAGGTGACCTGAAGATTACCTGCCAATACCGGGGCCAGTAGCTCCGGGAGACCGGTATCCATGCGCCATTGCAGATAAGCCTGATGGTTTGCTTTGACAGCAAACTTCTCCCAGAGAACTACGGTATCAGGGTTGCTGTCATCGCTATAAACCTCAATTGACTCACAGCCTTCGAAGGCGCGAGTATCGGCAAGAGCTTCGCTAAGGATTTCAATTAGTTCGGGGCCTTTCCCTGCTA
>DMOB01000044.1:6935-10448 GCA_003452475.1 Acidimicrobiaceae bacterium
ACTAAGGATTTCAATTAATTCGGGGCCTTTCCCTGCTTGGCACGGGAACACAACGTGAATGATTTGAGACATTTGATTTCCTTGGTAGAGGTTGAGGATTACCTTACGTGTCATCTGGAAATCGTTCAATAGCGGGTCCTAATAATTACTCAATCTCAAAAATTTATCATGAGCCGCAAGTGACTCATCATTCTCTAAATCCACGGTCATAGCTGCAGTCAAATTACAGGACTTACATCAAACTGTTCGAAGATTATTTGACCCTTTCTGACAGGACCTAACCGACTGTGGTCCCGGCCACGAACCGAACAGAATGCGGATTATCGAGTTAGCAGCGAGCTACTCCGTAAGCTAAATATTGACTGAAGTAGAACATCGAGCAGAAATACTAAGAAATGAGCTCCTCGGACCGACAATATTCCTCCTTCAAGAAAGTGGTTCTCATTTCGAGGACCCCGGTGTCGCAGAAAGAGCTTCGATTTCGCTCAGTTCGATGGTTGCACTTAAACATTCACTCCCCTAATCGAAGCTTAAGGGCTTTCTTCGAACATGCTTGCTAATTAGGATCCCGCCAAACACCCACGCAGAAGACCCTTCGAAGGCAGATTTGGTGGTCTATCCACAACCCAACTTCACGGTTAAAGCGAAGCGAATCTAGCACTAAGAGATGTCCTCGCAGCGGCCATCAGCGTGGATGGCAAACCTGCGCGCCGCTGTTCCGTGATTCGGCGTCTCATTTGGCCAGGGCCAGCCACCGAACTGGGTGGCTTGATAGTCACGAAAAGCGTCTTTTATTTCACTCTGGGAGTTCATTACGAATGGGCCATACTGCGCGACCGGCTCTCCGATCGGTCGGCCCTGGAGAATAATGATCTCAATGCCTGCGGGCCCAGCACTGAGCTCGATTATCTCGTCTGATCGGATCAAAGCACCGGTTCCTGCGGCGATCTCGGTGGTACCAATCGTAACGGTTGACCCTTCATATGCATAAAGCGCCCGGATCGACCCCTCAGCCGCCACGGGAAGCTCAAAGCGCGTGTCAGGTTCCATGGACAGGTGCCAGATAGCTACGTCAGAGCGATCACGGGATGCCCAGCTGTCAGGCGGCGGAGCAGCGGGCTTAAGATCGCGGAGGTTGCCGGCTAAGACGGTGAGATCCACGGCGCCCTCACCATTGGCTCCTCGGATCATCTCGCTGGGCGTGACGTGGCTCCATAGCATCGTGAAATAGGGGTCCACCATCTTGTCTGCAGCCGGGAGGTTCAACCAAATTTGGAATAGCTCCAATGGATTCGGCGCATCATCCTCGAGTAGGGGAAACATCTCACTGTGTTGAATCCCTGACCCGGCAGTCATCCATTGAGTATCACCCTCGCCGAAACGTGCGGTGGCCCCTAGCGAGTCAGCATGGTCAACAAAGCCACAGCGCACATAAGTGATTGTCTCGAATCCCCGGTGCGGGTGTTGCGGGAATCCGGGCACAGCTTGCCCGTGATACATACTCCATCCATCTCGGCCCGAGAAGTCGCTCCCGATTTGACGTTCCTCTAACGACACGCCGGGCGCCAGGGCGCCGTCACTCGCCGGGTAATCATCCTTGTGGTAAGCCACGAACAAAAACGGGTCAACGGTAGGCCATTGTGACGCCAGCGGGAACTTCTGCAACACCGAGTCAGCCATACCCCCAGCCTACGAACGCCGCAACTCTTTCTCACTCCTCTGCGATATCAGCCGACCCGCATGCTCTAACCTCGGCTTTAAGGGTGAGCACCGATGCGAACGTCGACTTTAATCCCCGACCGTTTCAGCAAGGCCAGTCAAGCAAAACCCAATACGATAGAAGACCTGTTAGCTCTGGAGATGAAAAGCTATGACAACAATTCCAACGGAGTTCGACCCCGCTCATATCGAAGCGAAGTCACCACCTGAAGCTCTCATGTACAAAGACGACATGGCGAAAGAGCCGATGAAGTCAGCCCTCGAAAACAATCCTGAGATCTACTTCGTTCCACCGCAGCGCGGTTCGGAGTGGGGTAAGTGGGAGTTCAAACCCGGCTCGTACTATGACACCACCACCAGTTCGAAGCACCCGTACTGGAAAGACAAGGGACTTCCCTCTCCCACCAAAGACATTAGCCAGTTGCGTTCAGATCTTGTCAAGTGGGGCTACTGCATCATCGAAAACGCCATCGCCGCTGACCAGGTCGAAGAGATGCGCAAACGCGTTCTTGAACAGGCTGAGGGCGAGCGAAGAGCTCGTATCGCCCAGAAGACGCCAAGCGGCCAGAACATTAACTGCTGCATCAACAAAGGTCGATGCTTCGAAGGGCTTATTGAGCAGGACCCGAGCTTTGTCCAAGGGGGCCCACTCATCGAGCAGCTTATGACTGAGGCCCTCGGAGCGGATTGGATCTGTACGTCACTCATCGCAGCTATCTCGCTAAAAGGAGGGGTGCCGCAAGCTCTACATCAAGACCAGACTGACTCGGCTGAAGCGTTGAAGCCAACACTTGTCAACACCCTCACAGCTCTCAGCCACATTGACCAGAACAACGGCGGAACTCTTCTCATTCCAGGAAGTCACGATGTGCTTTCCAAAGCAATGCGCGAACGCCGACCTGTCGGCAAGTTACCACCCGCCATTAATCTTGAAGCCCCAGCTGGATCTATCACACTGTCCGATGGGCGAATCCTTCACGGAACCGGCATTAACCACACTGATCAACCCCGGATCGTGATGCTCAACTCGATGCAGACGAACTGGAAGCGTCAGCAAGAGAACTGGATGCTCTCGGTCCGGCCTGAGGTACTGGAACGAGCAAGTCAAAAGCTGCTTCAACGCATAGGATTCCAAGCCACTACCGGCAGTCAAACCAATGAGGGTCATGGCTTCGGTGCTCGGGGATTAATCGGTGAACGGGCGGGCGCTCTACGCGACTTTCGTCTAGCAGCTGATCGCGGCGAGTATCTTCGCGTTGGCGAACTCGGACCTAACTCGTCGCAGCAAGACCTGCAGGCACCTTTCACTTTGCGGAAGGTCGTCGCCGATGCTCGCTCGGGCGGAGAAAGCGCACCTTTGGGCATCGGAGGGGACCATGAAATTGGCGGCTAGCTAGTGCACAACCAACGGTAGGCAGTGTTTGCTATTACGCCCCAAGTGATACAAAACTAATACCTGCATCTATATAAACCGGGTTACCTTTCATGATTACTTTGAGATTGAAAGCCAAATATCTACTCGACTATCCGGAAGAACTCAATGGGTTCGGAGCCTAAAACGCAAAGAACCTCCGCGAAGGGAGGCCCTGAGCTGCTAACAGAATCAACTGCTAGCTCTCCCGATAAGGAGGACTTGATGAGGGTTAAACATCAAGCAATTGGACTATACAGCGGCTGGTTGAGGTTTAGGTTTTCAGCTCAAAATGATAAGGAGTTCGTGAAATCGAGGCTTGGAGATGTTTTCCGAACTTTAGGTATGAACTGACAGTGTGTTAGCCGCTCCATCGCATCAGA
>DMOB01000245.1:0-4628 GCA_003452475.1 Acidimicrobiaceae bacterium
GTGTGACGCGGCAAGAATAGCTTGCTTAGAGTTACCAGTAGAAATTGTTGAAATGGCCTTCTCCGTGAGTAACGATGCAGCCTCGAGTTGGTTAGCTACGTTGGCGAGAGACCAAGCGACACCCTGGTGCTCGAGCAGAGTGTGTCCGAAAGTTTTGCGTGTAGAAGCGTAAATGACAGCTTTTCGTAACGCGAACCTAACCATAGAGCAACACATCGAAGCGACGTAGGTTCGAGCTTCGTTGATACTTGAGAGTGCTGCCAGAAATCCTTCTCCTGCCGGAGCTAAAGTATCCTCATCTGGACAGAAATAGTTATCTAAACGGAATCCCCCAGTTCCGATTGCATGGCCACCAATTAAAGCGAAAGGCTCTGTCCGGCTAAAGCCCTGTTGGGTTCCATCAACCAAAAACGATGCTATTCCGCGGGCACCAGCATCTTTCTCGGTTTGGGCGTAAATGATTATCACATCTGACGCAGCTGCATTTGTGATCCAAGCTTTCTCGCCACTTAGAAGCCAGCCACCGTTGGTGCGCGTAGCTAACGTCTTTATCGCACCAAAATCGCTTCCCGCGGATGGCTCTGTGAGAGCAGTCGAACCAAATCGAGTACCCGTAATTAGATCATTGAGAAATAATTCTCTGTGCTTGTCTGAACCCTGTCGGGCTATTCGCGCTGCCACGTTATGGGTATTCACAAGGCTAAAAGCGAAGGGCATAGAGGTTTCTGATATCTCGTCGAGGACGCGTAATTTTTGTTCGAACGTGAGGCCGAGGCCACCAGAGTTTGTTTCTATCTCCATTCCAAGAAGCCCAAGTTCAGTGGCTGCTTGTGTGAGAGCTGAACTGGGGAATACTCTGTTATTTTCCCATTCGAGAACATGAGGCGTAATTGCCTCATCGCGGAAGCGAATGACTTTTGTGAGAAATAAATCAAATTCGTTTTTTTCTAAACCAGGCATATCTTGACCATAGATGCCCACGTACCCTAAATACTTGTGCAAAGCGTCTTCAATCCTTTAATGTTGAAAACTTTTCTCGATGAGCGGCGCGACGATAATCATTTGGGACCAACTGCGGCCGTGGCAGCTGTGTTGCGTTTAGGTGAAAAAGGACCTGAAGTGTTGTTTATTGAGAGAGCTATTAAGGACGGTGATCCATGGTCAGGTCAGATGGCTTTCCCTGGTGGGAGAACCGAATTAAAAGATAAAAGTTCCTTAGATACGGCACGACGAGAAACACTAGAGGAAATAGGATTCGACCTAAATCAAACAATGACTTTAGGTTGTTTAAGCGACCAAGAAGGCGGCCCAAAAGGTAGCTCCCAAAAATTATTAGTGACTCCGTATCTATACTGGTACGACCAACAAGATTTCACTACGAGCTTGAATCATGAAGTAGCTGCAATTGTTTGGGTTCCGGTAGAAAATTTGTTTGATCGATCTCGGCATATCCAATATGCCTACCCGCCGTTGGGTAATCAGTTGTGGCCCGGTATCCAGATTGATTCTGAAAGAGTCGTTTGGGGCCTTACTTTACGGATGGTTGAGGACTTGTTCGACCGGGTTGGCTTTCCCTTGAAACTTCGATAAAAACGAACTGAAGAGCAAATCGGTGGTTATGGTTTATCACCATGGCCGAAAAAGTTTTGCAAGACGAACAAGAAAAAGATGTTGTCGTTGTCGGCGCGGGGTTTGCTGGAATGTACATGCTTCACCGCCTTCGTAAAATGGGCTACGGGGTTCGCGTTATCGAGGCCGGTTCAGGAGTCGGTGGTACCTGGTATTGGAACCGCTATCCGGGTGCTCGATGTGATGTAGAAAGCCTTGAGTACAGTTACAGTTTTGATGAAGCGTTGCAACAGGAATGGGAATGGACAGAACGGTATTCAGGACAACCAGAAATTCTGAAATATGCAAACCATGTAGCTGACAGGTTTGACTTAAGGAAAGATATTTCTTTTAACACGCGCGTCTTGTCGGCTGTTTTCGATGAGACAACAGACAAGTGGGTGGTTGAAAGCGATAGCGGCGAGTTAGTAACAGCCAGATTTTTTGTGATGGCTACTGGCTGCCTTTCGTCTACGAACACGCCAGACATGGATGGCATAGAAGATTTCCGTGGTGAAGTTGTGCATACGGGGCAGTGGCCGAAAGAGGGCGTTGATTTAGCTGGAAAACGCGTTGGGATAATTGGAACTGGGTCATCGGCGGTGCAGGCGATACCAGTTATTGCTCAAGAATGCGCTGAGCTAACTGTTTTTCAACGAACAGCCCAGTACACGGTGCCAGCACGAAATGAGAAACTGGATCCTGCGAAGGTGCGAGAGACTAAAGACAGATACAAGGAGTTTCGGGACGAAAATTTTGCCATGCCTGCAGCGTTGGGTGCAAATTTACCGCAAAGCAAAGAGTCAGTTCACGAAGCATCAGAGGAGGACCGTGCAGCCAGCTTTGAGAGCTGGTGGGAAAGCGGTGGGACTTCTTTTATGAGATCGTACGCTGACCTGATACTTGATGAAAGTGCTAATGTCTACGCAGCTGAGTTCGTACGAAGCAAAATTGAAAATATCGTAACCGATCCTGAGACAGCTAAAAAACTTAGCCCTGAGCACATTATTGGCTGCAAAAGACTGGTTATCGATAGTGGTTACTACGAGACTTTTAATCGGCCCAATGTTCATTTGGTTGACGTCTCGGAAGACAATATTGAACGAGTGACGTCAGAAGGTTTAAAAACTACTAACAATGCTTACGAAGTTGATGTCTTAATCTTTGCTACTGGTTTCGATGCGATGACTGGGTCGATCTTAAAAGTTGATATTAGAGGACGCTCAAACTTATCGATACGAGATAAATGGTCGGCTGGACCGAGAACTTATCTTGGCCTTAGCGTGCCCGGCTTCCCAAATATGTTCATGGTTTCGGGTCCAGGAAGCCCGTCAGTGCTAACAAATATGATTGTGTCTATCCAACAACATGTTGAATGGATCAGCGACTGTATCGCCTGGATGGACGAAACAGCTCATAAGACAATTGAAGCGACTGTACCGGCAGAAGCTAATTGGGTAGAACATGTCAATGCGATAGCTCATAAAACGCTTTTCCCGTCTTGTAATTCTTGGTACCTAGGGGCGAATGTTCCCGGAAAAACGCGCGTTTTTATGCCGTTGCTCGGTTTTCCAGGTTATGTGAGACGTTGCAATAAGGTCGCGAGCGAAAATTATGATGGTTTTACGTTGGTGGCAAATAGATGAGTGAACAGGGCTAATAGCGGTTGTTCTCCGAAAGAGAAGGAGACGCCACTTGTGGTCTAGCTGAATTTTGTAAATATTTTGTAGATCGTGAACATTAATGAAGTCGAGATAGAGAAAAGGGGCAACGTTGAGTGCAGATCTAGAGTTACTCTCATCTGGTTGGGGTTTAATAGAAGGTCCACGTGTAGACGAAAATGATAATTTGTACTTTTCTGATGTTCCAAATGGGGGAGTGCGGCTGAGAAAGCCCTCAGGTGAAATTGAGGTGGTCATTCCTAAACGGCGCGGAGTCGGCGGAATGGTATTTCATGAGAATGGAGGCCTTGTCGTTGGTGGGCGAAACATTCAACTAGTTAAAGATGGAGACTCGCGAATATTATTTGATCCAGGGTTCCCTGGGTTTAATGACCTCCACACCGATGCTGTAGGGCGTGTCTATGTTGGCTCGCTGCGCTCTGATCCTTTCAGCGACGCGAAAGAGCGGCAGGCAGGTGAGCTTTGGAGGCTCGAATTAAATGGAGACGCGACTGAAATCTATGATGGAGTTCAGCTTACGAACGGTATCGGTTTTTCTCCAGATGGAATGACGCTCTACCACTCAGACAGTATCCCCGGACGGGTCTGGATGTCGGATGTTGAAGGGGATTCAGTGGTAAATAAACGGTCTTTTGTTGAAGAGCGTGGCGCCGTACCAGACGGTTTAGCAATTGATGTTCAGGGTGGCGTTTGGGTGGCGTTGGCGGAAGGTGGAAGAGTCCAACGGTACCTTCCTGATGGCACTCCTGATGTTTCTATAAGTATTCCGGACCCTATGGTGACAAGTTTATGTTTTGGTGGGTCTGATATGCGAGACTTATACGTCGTCACTGGGGGAGCCACAGATCTAGGCGGCTGTATCTATAAAACACGTTCTGAAATTGCTGGATTGCCGACCCCTAAGGCGAGAGTGTGACAGTGGGTCTTCCTGCTAGAAAACTTTTTTATTGGTCTCACGGTTCAGAAGATCGGCCGTTACTTTTATGCCTACATGGAATCGGATCTTGTGCCGATGCGTTTCTGGACCAGCGAATATTAGCCGACGAAGCGGGATATCGTTTGGTTGCGTGGGATGCGCCGGGGTATCGGTATTCTCCAGATCCGTCAGATGCGCCTGGTTTGTCAGGTTGGGCAGACTCAGCCGCAGAATTAATACGGGAACTTGGTTATTCAAAAGCCATTGTCCTTGGCGGCTCATGGGGTGGTGTGACTGCCACCCGTCTAGCGATGCGATATCCGGAATTGGTTTCTGGGTTGATATTGGCAGATTCAAGCGTTGGGTCAGGAACTACAAGTTCGCAGGCAAAGTTGATGCGGGGCCGAGCCTTAGTCCTAGAG
>DMOB01000038.1:0-2791 GCA_003452475.1 Acidimicrobiaceae bacterium
TTTCGAAACTATTGGTCGTAACTCTACCTCAGGCATACAGCCTAGAGATATAAGGCCTAGCAAGAGGAAGAACGCAACCACCAGAAAAGCGGCACCGACGCCGAAGTTCTGAGCGACTACACCTCCAATTAAATTTCCAACTGCAGCACCAGAAGCCAAGGCAATACTTTCAAAGGCCATAGCGCTGTCTATTTTATTCGGGCCTACAATATCCATCACTAAAGACCGGCGACTGGTCATATCTCCAACCCATCCAACTCCAGCAATTATTAAGAATGGATACATCACCCAGAGGTGTAATTCACCTAGAATTTCGAGTCCACCGACTAGGATCACCGAAGGGATTAAAGCAAGCAGTTGCATACGGATGGTCGTAAGCCGATTAAATCTATCCGCAATTACCCCACCTACTACTCCACCTAGAAGCAGTGGCGCCCACATTGCTGTGCCAGTCAGCTGAACCATTCTTGGAGAGTCAGTCAGGTCATTAACATGGTATGCAGCCAAAAAGGCTATGGCCCAACGACCCCAATGCCAACAGACACCAGTTATCCAAAGCGGCAGAAACCCCGGAACGCCAAACACAGTGCTTTTCTCGCGGAATTTAGACATCATCAATATTCTAGAACCGACCACCAGATAGGGATCTTAGTTTCTGGTGTGATTTGCCTCAACGCCCGTGTGATCCCACAGGTAAGCAAAATAGTGTTTGATTCTGATCACAAACGGCGGCGATACGTTACTTGAATGTGGATTTGGTTATATCTTTCAGCAACTAACCAGTTGGAAACAAATGACCTTAAAAGATTCATTAACCGTTTGCGTCATCCCAGGAGACGATGCTGCGCCTGAGGCGATGGCTGCAACTCTTCGAGTTCTCAAGTCTCTCGATGCCGCTATTAACTGGGATTGTCTGCCGGAAGGTAGAGAATTATTAGAACTTGATTCAAATGACCGTGAGAAGTTTGTTACTGAACGAATAGATGCCGCGTCAACGGTCTTGTTTGGTGCTACGAACGGAGTGACTCCCGGAGCTCGCTACATGCGTTGGGGCAAATCAACATATGCAAATGTTCGTCCGATCAAATGGTTTCCGGGCTTCAATAGTCCACTTCACTCACCAGCAGGGATTGACTATGTTATTGTCCGAGAAAATTTAGAGGACATGTATGTTGGCATCATGGGGCCTGCCTCAAAATTGTTGGAGGCCAATCTAACAGACCCTAGGTCACACGTTCCGGAAGATGCCGCCGATGGTCGCTTTGCCACCAAAATTATTACCCGTTCTGGCACAGAGCGAGTAACTCGTTTCGCCTGTGAGTTAGCTACGCAAAGACAAAACAAAATTACAGTATCTGCTAAAACTAATATGCTGCCAGCAACTGATAAATGGTTCTGCGAGATAGCAAAAGAGATAGTCCAGGAGTATCCGCATTTGCATTACGAAGAATTCATTATCGATGATTTAGCGCATCGTCTCGTTATGCGACCACATGAACTTGACGTAGTTCTTTTGCCGAATTTGTACGGCGATATCCTGTCGGATCTAGGAGCCGGGACTATCGGTGGTTTAGGTCTCGCTCCATCTGGTTGCTACGGAGCTGATTTCGCATATTTTGAGCCCGCTCATGGGACAGCTCCAGATATTTCTGGGCTCGGGGTAATAAACCCAACTGCAACTTTATTGTCCGCTACATTAATGTTCCGGCATTTAGGGCTTTTTTCAGCAGCCAATCGATTAGACAATGCAATCAGACAGGTTTATACAATTGGCAAAGAACTTACCCAAGATCAAGGTGGAACTAGCACCACCGAAGAGTTCGCGGATGCCGTGATAGGAGAACTGTGAGTAACGAGAGCCATTCACCTCGAGGTATACCCGATGATCGCCCATCTGCTGGGCAATCCGAGAAGCCTATGTCATTCAAACTCAAAGAATTAAGACCATGGGGTATCGCTGCTTATATAGCGGCGGGTATGAGTTCGAGAGATGCGGAAACCGTCGTCGATAACCAGCTTTGGTCTGACACTCGCGGCGTCGACACTCATGGATTTCAGAGACTCAGTTGGTACGTCGATTGGTTTCGCGATGGCTCTACAGATCCTAAAGCCCAGATGGAAATAATCCAGGAAACTCCTGCAGTAGTTGTAGCGGATGGCCATCATGGTTTAGGTCAACTAGTCATCAGCAGATTCATGGAACACCTGATTGAAGTAGCTAAAACTAGCGGGCTTGTAGCCGGTGTAATTCGTAACTCCAACGACTGGGGTTGCGGAGCTAACTATCCATACAGTGCCGCTGAGGCAGGCTTTGTTTGTTATGGGACCACTACGAGTGTCCCGAATTTAGCTCCCTTCGGAAGTCGCAGAAAACTTTTTGGCAATAACCCAATTGTTTGGACTTTTCCTCGAAGAGATGATGCTCCAATCGTTCTTGATATGGCGATGACCCCAGTTGCCCTAGGTAAGGTTCTCCGAGCTCGTGCAGAAGGAACTGAAATCCCGGAAGCCTGGGGATTTTTAGACAGAGATGGAAACCCTACAGTTAACCCAGACGTGGCGATGAAGGGTATAGTTCCGGCCATCGGCGGCTACAAAGGCATAGGAATGATAACTGCCTCGAATATCTTGGCCGGTATCTTGGCGGGTTCAAGCCACAGTGGAGATGTAGCCGTTGGTCATCGCGGTCAATTTTTCCTACTCATGGATCCAGCTATGTTCCGTGAGAAAGATAGCTACTTTGATGATATTGAAAATATGGTGACCCAGATTCGAGCAGCTGGTGAAGAAG
>DMOB01000119.1:0-4409 GCA_003452475.1 Acidimicrobiaceae bacterium
ATCAGGAGCTCCACTCCTGACAATGAACCGTCAAGCTGAACGTGCTAGCTGGCCAAGAATAGAGATTGCCGACCGGCGGGTAGAGGCACCCTCGGCCGGTGAATGGTGTTCAGAGCCCCTGACTCGCGCTTTGAGGCAAGGGAAACGAGTAGTTTGTGTCGTCAACCGAAAAGGGCGAGCACGATTTGCCTATTGCGGACAGTGCGGCGAGCTGGCTAGATCAGAAACAACCGGCCAAATAATGGGTTTAGACAAAGAACTCCTTATTGATGCGCTGAGCGGCGAAACCCGTCCGGCGGTTTGTGCCCAATGTGGTTCGACTCGTTTTCGCAGAGTGAAACTTGGCGTAAAGGGTATAGCGGAAGAGCTCGCTGTTGTGGCGCGACGTGAAGTTGTTGAAGTGACTAGTGAAGACGGAGCGCTTCCAGAAAAATCAGATCTGTACGTGGGGACCGAAGCTGTTCTTCATCGATTGGAATCAACGGATATCGTCGCTTTTCTAGACTTCGACCAAGAACTTTTAGCACCTCGATATCGCGCCTCGGAGCAGGCCATGGCCTTATTAGTTAAGGCTGCACGGCTTGTCGGACGGCGAGAAAAAAATGGGCGCATCATTGTTCAGACTCGTGTCCCTGACCATCCAGTTTTAGATGCCGCCTACCATTCTGATCCCGGCCGGCTTGCGCGAAGCGAGCTAGGTACCCGACAAATGTTGCAACAGCCGCCAATTGTGAACTGGGCGATCGTATCAGGAGCGTCCGCGGCAGAGTTTATGAGTCGTATAGACAACGTTGATGGAGTGGAGACATCGTCGACAGTTGAAGGTACTTGGCGACTCCGGTCACAAGATAGACAAAAATTACTTAATCTGCTCAAACATACTGAGAGGCCACCAGGTCGTTTGAGAATAGAGATTGATCCGTTGAGAGCCTAAAGGCTTTTGGGCGGTATCATCACTTAGGTATGACTTTCGAAATAAGAGTCCTCGGTGACCCGGTGCTGCGTCAAACTGCGGCGACAATCGAGGAAATCGATGGGCGAATAGCTCAGATGGTTACTGACCTTGTACCTGCGATGTACCAAGCAGAGGGTATTGGATTAGCAGCGCCACAGGTAGGAATTCAAAAGAGGCTATTTGTATACGACATCGGAGAGGGCCCTGAAGTCTTAATAAATCCAGAAATTTTAGAGTCAGATGGCGAGTGGGTATTTGAAGAAGGTTGTTTATCTGTTCCAGGAATGTCTTTCGAAATAGTCCGACCTAAAGAGATCCATATAATCGGTCGAAACTTAGATGGAAGCGAAGTTTCTATTGAAGCTGACGAACTGTTATCTCGTTTATTCCAGCATGAGCTTGATCATTTAGACGGTGTTCTGCTCCTAGACCATCTTGACAAGCCTGAAAGAAAAGCGGCGCTTCGCCGGTGGCGTGAGATGCGTAGCACTATTCCTGATAGTGGAGACTTACGTGATCCTACATCGTTATTTCCATGAGCGGATCTCTTCCCAAGCCGCCGCTGCACCCTAAACGAATAGTTTTTTTCGGAACGCCTGAAGATGCTGTGCCTGTGTTGAGAGCGCTCAACATTTCCGGTATTGATATTGCGTTGGTGGTAACTAGACCTGAACGTCGGAGAGGGCGTAGGGAGTTGCCATCGGTAAGCGCTGTTGCCAGAGCGGCAGCAGAGTTAGAGTTGGAGGTTTCGACTGAAATTGAAGACGCGCTGAAAGTAGGAGCTGACTGCGGTGTTGTTGTTGCATATGGAAAGCTCATCCCGAAGGCTGTCCTAGAGCAATTGCCAATGGTCAATTTACACTTTTCAATTTTACCTCGGTGGCGAGGTGCTGCCCCAGTAGAGAGAGCCATCATAGCCGGTGACCTTCAAACTGGGATTTGCGTGATGGGCTTAGAAGAAGGGCTTGATACCGGACCAATTTACCGACTGAGCGAAACGCTTATAGGAGAAAAAGAGACGGCCGTATCGTTGAGGAAACGACTCAGCGCATTAGGAAGCAACGAGTTAATAGCAGCTTTCAAGCTTGGATTAGTCAATCCCACGCCGCAATCCGGTGAAATTACTTACGCGGAGAAAATACAAAGATTGGATCTAGAACTGAAGTGGACGGCCTCAGCAGAGGACCTGAATCGTGTCATCAGAGTGGGAGGAGCATGGACGACGTTTCGAGGTCATGTCTTGAAAATCCATGAGGCTGAAGTGGAGGCCGTGAGCGATCTCAAGCCAGGCGTGGTGCGGAGGGATTCAGTCGGAACCGCTACCGATAATCTGAAATATTTAGTAGTTCAGCCTGAGGGTAAAAGTCCTGTAGCAGCCAAAGACTGGCTAAATGGGGCCAGATTAACGGGTGAAGAAATGTTTGGCGAATGAGTGAAGTACTGTCGAGTCGCCAAGTTGCGTTAGCAGCTTTGTGTGAAATTGAGAAAGGCAGACAAGCGAATTCCGCTCTGGTAGATGCTCTCAACAGGGTCGATGATGAGTTAAGTTCTAGGGACAAAAATTTTGTAACCGAACTGGTTCAAGGAACAACCCGTATGAGGCGTGCCTTGGACCATCTATGGGCACCATTTGTTAAGCGAGAACTTGATGTTGAAGTGAAAGTGGCTGTGCGCCTTGGGGTGTATCAACTCGTTTTTCTTGGGACGCCTCCTCATGCAGCATTAAATGCAACAGTAGATATTGTGCCTCGGCGTGCAAAGGGTTTAGTTAACGCCGTCCTAAGACGTATTTCGGAAACTAAACCAAATTTTCCTACAGGTGCGGTAAAAAATAGCTATCCAGATTGGATTTGGGACTGGGCAGAAAAAGAATGGGGATTGGATGGTCAAGCGGCTCTTGTAGCGATGAATAGCGCTGAGCGTCCCGAGAAAAGACCAGACGGATATATACAAGGTAATGCATCGAGATGGGTCTGTGGAGAAGTAGATGCTGCTTCTCCCGACGGCGGACTGCTTTTAGATGTCTGTGCAGCTCCGGGTGGGAAAACGACTGGTCTCGGAAATCAATGGGAGATAATTGTAGGGGCGGACCATTCGGCCGTTAGGACGAGCGTTCTAGCAGAATTACAGCAGCGATTGAATCCCCCCATGCGAGCCGTGCAAGCAGATGCTGGATTCCCACCATTTCGATCTCAGTGCGCTGATGCTGTGCTCGTTGACGCACCATGCACTGGGCTTGGCGCTCTGGGAAGAAGAAGTGATGCGCGTTGGCATATTGAGAAAGCAGCGGTGGAGCGCCTCGCTGAGCAGCAATTAAGAATACTCAACGCGTCTTGTCAGCTTCTTAAACCCGGCGGAATACTGACGTACAGTGTCTGCACATTTACGAAAAAAGAAACTATCGGTGTATCTGAAGCTTTCGCATCGCAGAACACAAATATGAAGCCAGTTGCTTTAGACGGTCACCGATGGCGGCATCTGGGAACAGGTGGCATTGTTCTGCCGCAAGACTATGGGACAGATGGAATGGCGGTATTTCAGTGGAGACTGGCTTAAGATTTTTGTTACCTGACGGCCAGTCTTTATAGCTAGTGGTCAAGACCGGCGGCCGAATCGCAACGCGGATAACCACGAGCAAGTCATCGGTAAGAAGTAATTACCCGAACAATAAAGGCCATCTGTGTCGTGACTCCGCTTTTGAATGTGACAATGTTTATGGGACTTGTAGAAGGCTTTTCTATTCGGCCACGGCTTCATACGTGGAGAACCATAAAGTGATACGAAACCTCAAAGAAATAGTCTTCTTAAAGATCGCACACTAGTGAGCGCTCTTGAGCGATTCCGACCTATTGTCTGATGATGCGAATCGGCTTGATATCTGACACTCACATTCCAGAGGCTATGCCTGAACTGTGGCCCCACGTGTATACAGCTTTCGAGGGTTGCGAAGCGATTCTCCATGCGGGGGATATTTACGATATAGACGTAATCGACCGTTTAATGATGGTTGCCCCGACTTGGGGAGCGCGTGGTAACGGAGACGATGGTTCTTCGGGTCGAGACATTCAACCGGACCATGCATGTCTTGCCCCAGCATGGGTTAAGGATTTTGGTGGACTGAAGGTCGGTTTAACTCACCATATGCCAATTCCGGAACTTAAAAACTATGGAGTTCAAGATGCAATAAACCGTCATTTCGATGGAGCGGAACTCGATGTTGTGGTCTACGGAGATACCCACGTTGAGCACATTGCGACAATAGGTGGAGTGCTTTGCGTGAACCCAGGGTCGCCCACATTTCCCCACAATTTACAGGTCCAATACGGAACTATTGGTTTTCTAGAGATCAATAATCGTTCTGTGGATGCGAGTATATGGAGACTAAACGAAACAGGGATAGAGTCTTTCGATTGGAATACCTGGGGTCGGCCTTGGTGAATAGTCACCGGATCGA
>DMOB01000119.1:4789-6956 GCA_003452475.1 Acidimicrobiaceae bacterium
AATGGTTGAATGCGACGATAGAAGCAGCGATTGATCCCGCAGAGGTCATTGTTGATCCGCATCACCACTTATGGGACTTCCCAACAGGAACTTATTTGGTGCCAGAGTTACACGAAGACACAGGTGCAGGGCACAATGTAGTTCAGACGGTGTTTGTTGAATGCGGGTCGGCTTACTTCGAAGATGGCCCCGACGAAATGAAACCAGTCGGTGAAACAGAATTCGTACTGCGTCAAGCACTGGAGTCAGAGGCTAGAGGCGGCGCGGTTATCAGTGGAATCGTAAGTTTCGCAGACATGACGCTGGGAGAAAAGGTTGAGGGCGTGCTGGAAGCGCACGACGTGGCCGGCGGTGGACGGTTTCGCGGTATTAGGCATGCAGCTGCATGGGACGCGAGTCCGGCCATACGCGAATCACACACTAAACCACCTGAAGAATTACTTCGACATGACAACTTTCGCGCAGGTTTTAAAAAATTAGGAGAAATGGGGTTTAGCTTTGATGCATGGATGTTCCACCCGCAATTAACAGACCTAGTAGACCTCGTAGCTGAATTGCCCGGTACCCCTGTGGTGCTAGACCATCTAGGAGGCCCTTTGGGTATTGGTCCATACGCAGATAATCGCGATGAAGTCCGAAAGATATTAAGACCGGCATTAGAAAAGCTGGCGCTCCATGAGCAGGTCGTGGTCAAGGTAGGTGGAATAGGAATGAGCATTTATGGGCTTGGTCTAAATCGCTTGCCTGAAGCTCCAACGTCTGAACACGTAGCGAGCCTCTGGAGCGAAGATATAAGACACTGTGTGGAAACCTTTGGGCCCGAAAGATGCATGTTTGAAAGTAATTTTCCTGTTGATAAACAGTCCGTTTCTTATCCTGTTATCTGGAATGCTTATAAGAAGTTAGTAAAAGATTTTGGAGAAACTGATAAAGAGAATTTGTTTTATAGGACTGCTAAGAAAGTATATAAATTATAGTCCAAGTTGTTTAACTGTTAGATCCTTCATTATCTCTTTAGATCCTCCTCCAATAGCCATGACTTTTACTTCTCTATAGATCCTCTCTACAGCATTGCCTCTTAAGTATCCCGCGCCTCCTAGTATTTGCATAGACTCACTGGCAATTGACTCAATACACTCAGAACAAAAGAATTTGATTTTGCTAATTTCTGCAACAGGCATTTCTCCATCATTCATAAGCTGAGCAACTTGATTAAGGTAGGCATCCATGGCGTCTATCTTTGCAGACATATCCGCTAATTTATGCCTTATAACTTGATGTTCTATAAGACTTTTACCAAAAGTTTTTCTCTCTTGACTATATTGAATGCATTCTTCAAAACATCTTTTTGCCATTCCGAGCATCTGTGCACCCATCATGTATCTTTCGTAATTAAAATTATTCATAATGGCATAGAAGCCTTTATTTTCTTCCCCCATTAAATTGTCCGCTGGGATTCTACAGTCATCAAAGTAGAGTGTTGCAGTATCTGAAGTCNNAAAGTAATTTTCCTGTTGATAAACAGGGATGCTCCTACACGATTTTATTCAATGCCTTTCAACGTATTGCAGATGAAGCTGGGTGGAGCCGTTCGGAGAGAGCTGAACTGTTCTCTGGAACAGCGCGTCGTTTCTACCGGCTAGAAGCCTGACCTCCTGTCTTCGCCTTTCTGTCTAGCTCAAGACCGGTTATATCGTGCTGGTGTTCGGCATATTACCAACCAATAGCGTCGATGAATGCTGACCCATTTGTCATGCATTTTTCCTTCGATGCTTAATAGCACCCAAAGCGATTTATTCGCGGAGAGCATGCAAATTACTCTTGAACAAAAAACACGGGTTATGGGCGCTACAGCTAAAAGACGCGAAAGGTTCTAAAGATGGAACGTTTATAAGTTTTGTCGACTTGTCTGAGCTAAGTCGGAAGGCGCCTTTCACTCCATGTACCGAAGGCGGCAGGTATCACGGCCCGAACATATTGGGGTTTTAGATAAGCAACTGAAGCTGTGGTTGAAGCTCTTGCTTAGAGTTTCGGGCTAGTCGGACTAGTTGAAATAGTCTCATGTGTATCACTGTTAGAACTAAGATCGCTAGGAGAAATGAGTCGGCTAGGCATGTTTCGTGAGGTCAGCGGAGATTTCGATCACCGGCGAATTGAGCTCGGAAAC
>DMOB01000096.1:0-3785 GCA_003452475.1 Acidimicrobiaceae bacterium
CCATTGTCGACGAAACTCAAATCCCGACCCGCCTCATCTGCGCAAATGGAGCTCTCTCCTATGACCCTCTCCTAGGCACAATTGAGCAATTTGCGACCATTAAGTTATTAGTTGCTATTGATTTGATAGAGGAAACTCGACGACACAGTCCAAATGCTGCTTTTAGCGCCGAAATGGGCACTGAGTTTGTGGCGGAAGGCAAATGGCTGGAACTAGCCGGAAGACCTCTCGAGGAGAACATTAGCGATATAGTTCCGTATTTAAATCACCACGTCCACAAGCTTCTGGTGAATATTCCAGGTCAGTCTCCGGATTCAACTATTAATTCGTTATCAAAAATTTGGGGACCGAGAATCAATCCCACACACGCCGGGCTTCCCTTCGTTGAACTGATGCCGCCCGGAATTGACAAGGCATTTGGACTGCAACGGTTATGCAACGAAAAGGGAATTGAATCATCATCGGTTATTGCTTTTGGGGATATGCCTAATGACAACGCAATGCTCGACTGGGCTGGCTGGGGAATCGCTATGGCTAATGCTCATGCGGAAACACGACTGATAGCCAACGAGACCACGATGTCTAATACTGATGACGGAGTCGCCGTTATCCTGGAAAAGCTTTTTTCATAGGGTCCACGACTCCTTCAGCCATGCACAGCGCAATAATCCTGTTTCCGCTTTCTAAAATTTTGCCGTCTAAGCTTAAGTTTCCGATGTAATGAGGTTCTGGAGCGCCATGTAAACCTGTTCAATTTCTCTGCGCTCCACGAATTCATCCTTAGTGTGAGCAATCGAAGCGTCACCGGGACCAAAGTTAGACGCAGGAATACCATGCTCAGCGAAACGCGCAACGTCAGTCCACCCGAGCTTTGCTTTCACCATAAGTTCATTGTCATTGATTAAATTGCTGATAATTGGGTGTTTTAAATCTGGAGCAGCTGCTACCGAATGATCAGTAATCACAACTTCGTCAAAATCTCCAACTTGTTCCAGCAGATATTTTTCTGCTTCATCGGATGACCTGTCTGGAGCGTAACGCAAGTTAACGGTCAGAAAAGCTCTATCGGGCACCACGTTTCCCGCTACCCCACCTTCCACAAAAACTGATTGAATAGCTTCTCTATATTCGCAGCCGTCAATAACCGGCCGACGGCCTTCGAAACTATCTAAACGACTCAGTACAATCCCCAGCCTATGTATCGCATTGGCACCTTTCCAAGGACGAGCGGTGTGTGCACGCTTACCGTGGTATGCAAACCGAGCTCTTAGAGTTCCTTGACACCCAGCCTCAATTTGAGCCGACGTGGGCTCGCCAAGCAATGCTGTATCGCCTTCAAGGAGATCTGGTCTCAGCTCATACAATTGTTTCAGTCCGTTGTACTCAGCAGCTACTTCTTCACCAGCATAAAATACATAAGTTACATCAATCTTCGGGTTCTCGATGCTCAACGAAGAGGCTAGCTGAGCAGCTAAACCACCCTTCATGTCACACGCACCCAACCCGTACAGTCGGTTACCTTCGATACGGGCTCCATGATTCCCATTAGCAGGAACAGTGTCTAAGTGACCGGCGATTATCAGTCTGTGCTTACACCCAAGCTGAGTTCGAGCTACGACATTGTCGCCGATGCGCTCAGTGTCTAAGTAGGGGGCAGTTCTTAAACACTTTTCGAAATAGTCAGCTAATGCTGTTTCATCGTGGCTTTCTGATGGAATATCGACTAGCTCAGCTGCTAAATCCAATAGATCAATCACGACCTTCAGTCTAGGGACCGCAAGCGCCGGTCAACATTAAAGACCTAACCGGCGTTCAATTACCTCGATCTGCGAATTTGGCTGAACCATAGCCAACCGGACGTGGCCCTTACCCTGCTCACCATAAAATTCTCCAGGCGAAACCAGAACACCCGCTTCTCTCACTAACCGCCGAGTGAAACTCCAAGCATCACCATCAGGGGCCGCTACCCAAAGATAAAATCCGCCGCGCGGCATTTGAACCTCTACGCCGAAAGACTCTAAAACCTGAGCCATTCGTTGAAGGCGAGAGTAATAGCGATCACGTTGCTCCTCAACATGGACCTGGTCACCGAGCGCTTCTAACGCTGCGACCTGCGCCGGGCCTGGCACCATAAAACCCGCATGCTTACGAATCTCTCTCAAGTAATGCACTATCTCAGCATCACCCGCATACAAACCCACTCTTAAACCAGCGAGGTTTGATCTCTTGGAAAGCGAATGCACAGCAACCACTCCCTCAGTCCCATTACTTAAAATTGTGCGAGGAGCACCATCCCAAGTGAATTCGATGTAGCACTCGTCGCTAAACACCGGAACTCTATTGGAGCGACCCCACTCTGCGATTGCTGGCAAATCATCAAGACCACCCGCAGGATTGCCAGGAGTGTTCACCCATAAAAGCAACGCTCGATCTGCATCTTCTTTAGATATCGCGTCGAGTCTTATCGACCAGTTTTCATCGACAGGAACAGGAACTGATCGACATCCTGCGAATGTTGCACCCATGTCATAACTCGGATAGCTCACTGCCGGATAGAGGACGGTGTCTTTTCCAGGCCTACGAAGCCGCATCCAATGAGGGAGTCCAGCAACAAATTCCTTTGTACCAATCGCTGCAGCAACTTCAGTTTCTGGATCGACCTCAGCTCCTGTGCGCTCGGCCAACCAAGATGCAAAGGCATGGCGAAGTTCAGGACGCCCGATGGAAGGAGGGTAACCTTTTTCTGATCCTGAACTAGCCAAGGCTCTAACAACTGCGGGAGGGGTCGGGTCCATTGGTGTACCAATAGAAAAATCTATAAGACCACCTTCATGATGCTGACCTAAAGGCTTTAACTCATTCAGGCGGTCATAGGGATAAGGAGGTGGAACAAACCCATCAGGCTTATCTGTCATAACCGTGGTTTCCCTTCGCCGCTATCTCACTATTACTCTGCATCTTATTTTGAACATTCAAATTTCTAAAACCCAAAATCAAACCTGCGTATCCAGCGATATAAATTCTTCGAGAAGATTCGTCGCAACTTCGTCTAGCCGCGCTCTTACCTTCGTTCCTGTCTCCTCATGAACTTCTATTAGCACTTCGCCTTCTCTGTGAACAGTTGCCAAAACATCTCCACGAGAATACGGAATATTCAACTCCACAACCTTAGTTAGCCGGCGAAGCCGCCCTGCCATAACCTCCAACAATTCAGTTACGCCTTCCCCGGTATAAGCTGAAGCAGCGACTGCATTTTCATAGCGTCTCAGAAGAGGACCTAAATCTCCATCTTCGATTTGATCTGTTTTATTGAAAACAATCAACTCAGGTACGTCTCCAGCCCCTATCTCACTTAAGACACTGTGAACAGCGCCCATATGCATTTCGGGATCATGACTAGATGCATCCACAACATGCACCAATAGATCAGCTTCTTTCACTTCCTCTAAAGTTGATTTAAAGGCTTCCACAAGACCTGTGGGAAGCTTTTGGATAAAGCCGACTGTGTCGCTCAGTAGAACCGTCTCCCCACCTGGAAGATAAAGCCGCCGAGTCGTTGCATCAAGAGTTGCGAACAATCGATTTTCGACTAATACATTTGCTCCAGTTAATCGATTCAACAGAGTGGATTTTCCAGCATTGGTATAGCCCACTATCGCAGCGGTGTGAAAGCGAGAGCGGCGGCGCGACTTTCTTTGATTGCTTCGTGTCTGACGCAAATTTGCCAAATCTTTTTCGAGTTTCGTTAGTCGCCTCTGTATCCGCCGCCGATCTACTTCGAGCTG
>DMOB01000241.1:0-565 GCA_003452475.1 Acidimicrobiaceae bacterium
TCATTTCAACTTTTATGAGCCCATCACCTTGACATGCCTCGCACCTGCCGCCTTTCACGTTAAAGCTAAACCTGCCGGGCTTATATCCTCTCGACCGCGCCTCCTGTGTTGCTGCGAAGAGTTCTCTTATAGAAGTAAAAATTTGCGTATAGGTTGCGGGGTTCGATCGTGGTGTTCGGCCAATGGGACTCTGGTCTATATCCACCACTTTATCTAGATGAGCCATGCCGATTATTTCGTCATAAGGAGCAATCTTTGGGTTAATCGCTCCGTTGAGCTCTTTAGCAGCAATAGGGTATAGCGTCTGATTAATCAATGTTGACTTCCCCGAACCGGAGACACCAGTGATACATGTCATCAGTCCAATGGGAATTTTTAAATCTACATGCTTTAGGTTATTACCTGAAGCTGACCTAAGCACCAGCTCAAAGTCTGAATCATAAGCGTGACGTTCTTCCGGGACTTTGATGTGTCGTTTGCCGCTAAGAAATTGACCCGTAACGGATCTCTCGGAAGCTAAAATATCGCCCAAGGTTCCGCTTGCGACAATCTCTCCACCGTGAAC
>DMOB01000241.1:944-2616 GCA_003452475.1 Acidimicrobiaceae bacterium
TTCTTCATCGTGTTCAACGACAATGACACTATTGCCCAGATCCCGCAGCCGAGTCAGCGTGCCCAAGAGTCGCTGATTATCACGTTGGTGTAGACCTATTGAAGGCTCGTCAAGAATATACATAACCCCAACGAGTCCTGCACCTATTTGGCTGGCCAATCGGATTCGTTGAGCTTCGCCCCCGGACAGAGTGTCGGCGCTTCGTGATAGCGTGAGGTAGTCGAGCCCAACGTCAATGAGAAAGCCGAGTCTAGCTTGAATCTCTTTCAATATTTTTTCGGCGATTTGAGCGCGTTGACCTGTGAGCCCAAGGTCAGTGACGTAGCGAAATGCTTCGTTAACCGAGTAAGAGGTTATATCAGTAAGCGACTTTTTGCTGATCGTTACCGAGCGTGCATCAGCATTTAGGCGAGAGCCTTGGCACTCTGGACAGTGCTGAGTGCTGAGAAATTTTGTCAGACTTTCTCGGACCATCTGGGAATCGGTTTCATGGTAGCGGCGCTCCATATTTGGGATGATGCCCTCGAAGACATGACTCCTTGTATATTCATCGCCTCTGTCGTTTACGTAGCTAAACTGAATCTCTTCCTTCCCACTGCCACGGAGCACGATGTTCTGATGCCGTGCAGATAGAGTTTTGAAGGGCTTTGAGAGGCTAAAGGCGTAGTGCTGTGAAATTGAATCTAGCATCTGAAAGTAGTAAATATTTCTTCGGTCCCAACCATGGATTGCGCCTTCTGCCAGAGATAGTTCTGAGTCCTGCACGATCGAGTTTGGATCAAAATACTCGCGTAACCCTAGGCCATCGCATCCCTGGCAGGCGCCTGCTGGATTATTAAACGAAAACAAACGAGGTTCTAGTTCCTGAATCGAGTGACCACATTCTGGGCATGCAAAGCGAGACGAAAAGAGTAAATCTTCTCTCTCGTCGTCCACAAAGCTAATGGCCGCGACGCCATCGGCAACTTGCACGGCTGTTTCGAAAGAGTCTGCTAGGCGGGTCGCCAAATCCGGCCGGATTCGAAACCGGTCAACGACCACCTCGATAGTGTGCTTCTTGTTTTTATCAAGGTCCGGTGTTGCGTCAAGGTCTGCTATAATACCGTTAATGCGGGCACGCACAAAACCTTGAGTGGCCAATTGTTTAAACACATGCTGGTGTTCCCCTTTGCGTTCGCGGACGACTGGTGCCAGCAAGCTCACTCTTGTGTCCGCTGGTAGCGCCATGACTTGATCGACCATTTGGCTAATCGATTGCGATTGCAGCCTTTTGCCATGGGTGGGACAATGAGGTTCACCCACCCGCGCGAACAATAGTCTGAGGTAATCGTAGATTTCGGTGACCGTCCCGACCGTTGAGCGTGGATTATGGCTTGTCGACTTCTGCTCAATGGAGATCGCGGGAGATAAGCCTTCGATGTGCTCTATATCAGGCTTTTCCATAAGGGATAAGAATTGCCTCGCGTACGTAGACAAAGACTCGACATAGCGGCGTTGGCCTTCAGCGTAGAGAGTGTCAAAAGCTAGGGAAGATTTGCCAGAACCAGATAGACCGGTGACGACAACCAACTTATCTCTAGGTATGTCGATGCTAATATTCTTCAGATTGTGTGTCTTGGCGCCGTGGATTGAAATGGTATCCATCAGTCGGTGCAACTTTTTAGGGAAATCA
>DMOB01000101.1:0-5647 GCA_003452475.1 Acidimicrobiaceae bacterium
GTTTCAGCTTCGGAATGCGATGGCCGCCATAAACGCAGGATTCTGCACAACCGTATTAATTGTTTATGGGGAGTCAGGTAAAAGCACTCGTGGATTGACCAATTCCTATGATGGTGGCCGCCCAGGAAGCATAGGGAACCAGTTCGATGCGATGTATGGAGGCGGCCAACCAGCTGCAACTTTCACGCTTCCGGTATTGCGCTATCAGCAGACCTATGGATTAAGCGATGAAGACCTAGCAGTAGGAGCGGTTAGTCAAAGGGCGTGGGCTGCAGATGTCCCAAGGGCAGCGTTGAGAGATCTGACAACAGTCGAAGAAGTATTGAGCTCTCCAATGGTTGCATGGCCAATTCGTCGAGCTATGTGCTGCTTAGTAAGTGACGCCGGCGGAGCCTTAGTAGTTACATCTGCGGATCGAGCTAAAGACATGCCCCAAAAGCCGGTCTACATTTTAGGTTCCGGTGGGGCACTGGAAGGCGGGCTGATGAGTCCAGCTGGAGTAAGGGATCCCCTTAAGCCAGAGTTCATTCGGACCAGCGGAAATGCAGCTTTTAGCTCGGCTGGAATTACTCACGCTGATGTTGATCATTTAATGATTTACGATGCCTTTATCCATACACCAATTTTTGGGTTAGAGGGGCTTGGTTTCGTTGATTATGGAGAAGGTGGGGCCTTTATCGCTGCTGGGCATACGGCTCCAGGGGGCTCTATGCCCATGAATACAAGTGGCGGAGGTATGAGCTATGCCCATACTGGAGCCTACGGAATGCTTTGCATGCTCGAATCTATCCGGCAGGTTCGAGGGAATGCAGCGAATCAGGTTGAAGGTGTAACAACGTCGTTGTGTCATGGATGGGGAGGCTTCTGGTCGGCCTGCTCTACCTTTGTTTTCTCAAACGAACAACCTTAAACTTGGACTACAACAATTTTAGCGCGTTGGTCTCGTCAAGCGAATGCGTGTGATCAGTCTTGTTGGGTCAGTTGCCACTTGAAAGTTGAATCGACATGGGGTCAGTTCTAGCTGTTCTGACAGCTTGTCTATACGGAAGTGGCGATTTCTTCGGTGGTATCGCATCACGCCGAAACAGTGCACTGCAAGTTCTTTTCGCGTCCCAAACAATAGGCGCTCTAGGATTGTTTGTGGCGCTCCCATTTTTTCAGCCGCTGTTCACGTGGAGCGACCTAGCAATAGGTGCAGCGGCGGGTGCGTGCGGGCTAGTTGGGTTGGGGCTTTTCTATAGATGCTTAGCTAAGGGCCCAATGTCGGTTGTAGCTTCAATTTCAGCTCTAACAGCGGCGATAGTTCCAATTTCTTGGGATCTCATATTAGGGAATGTTCCATCCGCGAAAGTGTTCCTCGGTATGGGGTTAGGTCTAGCTGCGATTGTGCTAGTAAGCATCAGAAGTAGCGAGGGGGAGACTAAAACTCTAGTTAGTTCTGTAGCTGGGGCCCTCGGAGCTGGACTTGGCTTCGGAATGTTTTTCTCTATTCTCAGTTATGCCAGCAGTGGTTCGGCTCCGTGGCCGATTGTTAGCGGAAGAGTGACTGCTGTGATGATATTGGTCGGTGTATCACTAATTCGAAAAAACGAAATGATGCCAAAGAAAAGTTTGCCTATCGTCGTTGGTTGCGCTGTGTGCGACACGGGTGCGAATTTGACCTTATTATTAGCTTTAGGCCAGGATTCATTGGCACCAGTAGCTCTTTTGTCGAGCTTATATCCCGTGACAACGATCTTATTGGCCCGTTTATTTCTTGGTGAAGACCTGTATCTGAGACGCGTAATCGGTTTGATCGTGGCACTCTGTTCGGTGCTTCTCATAGCCACAGCCTAGAAATCGAAGCAAAGTAATATGCAGAGATTTAACGCAAAAAAAAGAGCATAAATGTTGTAGAAGTTAGGGGATTAAAGGATTGACGTGCCGCCACCGGCTGATAGCGCCAGTTTCGCAAACTCGTTGTAACCGTTCAATCGTGTCATCAACATCTGAGTATCTTGTATACAAGGGAGTGAATCCGAACCGCAATAAATCAGGTGGACGGAAATCGGGAATCACAGATTCCTCGTGTATCAAGGCTTGGCCGACTGCTTGCGCTTCCGGGTGGAAAAGCGAAACATGAGAACCGCGATTCGTTGATTTGAGTGGGCTTGCTACCTGAAATCCATACGAAACGAGGTGTTCGTTAACTAATTCGATAAACCGTTGAGTGAGAACGACGGACTTAGCACGAATTTTTTCCATGCCAGCTTCAAGCGTTATCTGCACACCGCTAGCGACTAGAGCGGAAGATAAAATTGGTGGTGTGCCGGTAATGAAACCTGCAGCCCCTGTAGCTGGCTGACCGTCGAAATCGAATTGAAAAGGGTTCTCGGTGCCGTACCACCCAGCAATGGGATTGCTGAAAAGATTGCTTTTCTGGGAAACATAAATAAACGCTGGTGCGCCAGGCCCTCCATTCAGATATTTGTAGGAGCATCCCACAGCAAGGTCGGCCTCAGCTTCGCTTAAATCAATGGGTACAGCACCAACAGAGTGAGATAGATCCCATAAGGTGAGAACTCCAGAATTTGTTGCTAACTTGCACACGTCGGCTAAGTCCCATAGCCATCCCGACTTGTAGGCAACCTGACTTAGAGAAAGTAATGCGGTCTTATTGCATAAATGGTTTCGCAGAGACTCTAACGAACTGGAAATTCCATCAGTTCTGATTATTTTCAAAGTGTATTCAGGACCCATGCATTCGGCAGCGGAACGCAGAATTTGTATGTCTGATGGAAAGTTCATGTCATCTGTCAGTATCTCGGTACGGCCTGGTTGAGCCTTCAAAGCGGCCACTGCTGCTTTGAATAGGCAGACTGAGGTGTTATCTGCGAGAACAACTTCTCCCGTATGAGCGCCGACAAGCTTTCCAATTAAGTCACCAACTCTGTTGGGAATCTCAAACCATCCCTCGTTCCAACTGCGGATAAGACGGTTGCCCCATTGGCCGTTGATTAGCTCTGCTGCAGCTGAGGTGGAACGCTTAGGGAGTCGACCCAATGAATTTCCGTCTAAATAGATAAGTTCAGGTTCGTTAATATTGTGAACAAATTCCTCACGAAAATTCGCAAGCGGGTCACTAGCGTCTAAATCGGTTGAGGAACTCATCGAATAGATGCTCACAGTTATTGATGCTCGGGTCAACTTTAGATGATATTCGATTAGGCCTATTACATCAGACTCGAATATATAGTAGGCAAGTACTCAGAAGCCTCCAACAAATAGGACACCTCTCTGACACACTAGGGATATGGTTAAATTTCAACGAGTAACCGAAACCGATGAAGATGGAGAAGACCGTCTGGTGACGCTTGAAGTTACGGCCAACGAAATTTTCAGGACGTCTAAGGCACAAATGTGGGAAGCAAAAATTCCTTTCGCGGCAATAGTGAACATTGAGATGTCGCGAATTGGGAGTTCGGACCAGGTCCTCGCAGAAACCAAACACGGGAATGTCAGTTGGATATTGAAAGAAGGCCAGCGCCTTCGAGACGCTATCGATTCGGGTCGTTTTAAGTAAGTAAAAATGTTAGTACCCGCAGGTGCCGTATGTGGCATTACTGCGGGTAAATAGCACTCTGTTAGTAACCGAAAGTTGTGAATCCGGTATCAGATAATCGGAGAAATTAAACTAGAGAACAAGCCATGTCGGCGCCACAGCACATGGGTGACTTGATTTTCTTTTCGGAATCGTCGGGGCATCTGGAAACTTGTACCGACGAACCGTCAGGTCTTTCAATGATGCCGTTAACCAGGGGTTTGTTGCAGCTGCCACATGAAGCATTGACCGACATTCCGCATGTAACGCACTCGTAAGTCGCCATGGTGTATCTCCCATTCTAAGACTAGTAGATATGAGTGTACGCTAATTCGGATAGCTGCGAAATTGATTATGTAAAACCTTTAACAAATATATTGAACGAGTTGACGAACCTTGACATTTGAAGGTAGCGGTCGGCCTGTAGCTCCTAAGAGGTCAGTGGAAACCGACCGCTTACCCAAATGTCCAAAGGGAACCAGTGGACTCTTTAAGTCTGGCTTCTAGTAGCTTGACAACGGACACAAATTTTGAGAAGGAACCATAACCGTTCTTATTGCCTAGATGTTTCGAGACGTGATCACGCTTTGAGCTTAATCTCACCTGAAGAAACAATTTTTGACTTAGCTGCGATGGCGCTTCAAAAGTCTTACTCTGGCTAATGTGCCGAGTAACGCTGTTTTAAAAACAATGAATTTCATTCACCGTGGTGTTTTGGCGGTTACTCGTGGCCGACTCGGCTGGGTAGTTGCAAGAATGCCTGTAGTGAAGCTCACTACCACCGGCAGATATTCCGGACGAAAACGTCAGGTAATTTTGACGTCTCCGTATCGGAACAGCCAATTTATTCTGGTTGTTGCTTCTCGTGGGGGAGATGACCGGCACCCCGATTGGTATTTAAATATTTTGGCCGATGCAAATATTTCGATCATCGATTCGAGTGGCGTCACAAAGCCGATGACCGCAAGTTTGCCAGATCAGAAGTAATACGCGGAACTCTGGGAATTAGTAGTTGGGAAATATCCTCGCTATTCGGCCTATCAGAAAAAAACAGACCGACAAATACCGTTAGTACTCCTTACCGAAACTTAATTTTATGGGCCAAAGCCTCTAGCTCATTTCCAAAATTACTTTACCGAAAGTGTCATCGCCGGCAATCAAATCGTGGCCGCGTTGGGCTTCATCAATTGGGATGACTGTTTCAATAATTGGAGCGATTTCACCTGACTCGATAAGGGGCCAAACTCGTTCGAGAAGTTGATTCATTAATGCGCCTTTCGCAGGCACAGATCGAGCGCGAAGAGTGGAACCGATGACTCGAAGACGCTTCATCATCATTTTCCCAATAGCCAAATTTGCTTCTGCTCCACTCATCAAACCGATAACAACTAACCGGCCATCAGCTCTAAGACTGTTCAGATTATGGTCGAGATAGGCAGCTCCGACAGGATCAAGAATCACGTCGAAACCTCCGTCAGTCCATTCAGCAATTTTCTCAACGAAATTTTCAGTGCGGCGGTTTGCACCTCCTGCAGCTCCCAACGCAATGCAGCGTTCAATCTTTTTGTCGGTGCCAGCTGTAACGAACACTGGGCTCCCGAAAGCTTTACACAACTGGATTCCTGCGGTTCCAACTCCGCTCGCTCCAGCGTGCAACAGCGCTGTTTCACCCAGCTGTAATGCGCCCTCGATAAATAGGTTCAAGTATGCAGTAGCAAAAACTTCCGGAAGCGCAGCAGCTTCAGTGAAACTCAGACCTTTAGGAATAGGTAATACTTGTGCCGCTGGAACGACCACTTTTTCGGCATAACCGCCACCGGCTAGTAAAGCACATACTTCATCCCCGATTTTGAAGCCAGTAACTTTCTCTCCGACGGCCTCGACAACACCAGCGCACTCGAGCCCCAAGACCATACTGGCTCCTGGCGGCGGCGGGTATGCGCCTACTCGCTGAGCTAAGTCAGCTCTGTTGATAGCAGTCGCACGGTTGCCTATTTTTATATCCTCTGGGCCGAAGACTGGATCCTCGGCGGTAGCCCAAACTAGTTGGCTGTCTTCAACTTGGAT
>DMOB01000199.1:0-3966 GCA_003452475.1 Acidimicrobiaceae bacterium
GAGGCTGATCCGGTTGAAGAAGTTTGCTGAACGTAGCTAAACGACTTTCTGTTGTGTTCCTAGAACTCACGAAAACTAATAATGCGAAAATGTGGCGTTCTTATGAACCGAAGGGGACTACAACAAAATTTGTCGGTCAAGAATTAGAAAAGAACTCTAACTAAATTGTTGGTTAGTCTTCTGTTCTTTCAGACAGAGCAGAAGACAGATATCATCACTTATGTGCGAGAGTTGAAGTTCTAATGTCAGCTAACGGTGGAAAACGTGCTGTTCTAGCTGCGCTGTTCGCGAATATGGGAATCGCTGCGGCAAAACTCGTGGCGTTCATCTTCACAGGCGCATCTTCGATGTTGGCTGAGGCAATTCACTCTGCAGCAGATTCGGGTAATCAGGCGTTGTTGCTGCTGGGAGGCAAACTATCGCGGCGCGAAGCAAGCGATAGACATCCGTTCGGCTACGGCCGAGAAAGATACTTTTGGTCCTTTATAGTCGCTCTTGTCATTTTCGCTATTGGAGCAACTTTTGCAATTTATGAAGGAATTAGCAAGATACGACATCCTCACGAAATAGATGCTCCAATCTGGGCGTTCAGTGTTCTTTCTTTAGGAATCGTTCTAGAAAGCTTCTCATTCAGACTAGCCATCGTGGAATCTCGACTAATTAAGGGAAACTCATCTTGGTACAGATTCATTCGACAGTCCCGAACACCAGAGTTGCCGGTTGTGTTACTAGAAGATCTGGGTGCGCTTCTAGGGCTAGTTATCGCACTTGTAGCCCTAGGAATTGCTGTCATATGGGAGGCACCCGTTTGGGACGGCATCGGTACGTTATCTATCGGTATTGTGCTAGCCGCTATAGCGGTGGCATTAGCCGCAGAAATGAAAAGCCTTTTGATAGGAGAAGGACTCACACGCCGGGACAGCGAATCTGCAATTCGAGCAGTTGAGAAAACTACTGGAGTTAAACGACTGATACATATTCGAACACAGTATTTAGGGCCAGACGAGGTCTTAGTCGGTCTAAAAGTCGAGTTTAATCAGGATCTGCCACTCAAAGAATTGCGGACCGTGATAGACGAAGTTGAACACAACATAAAGAGCGCAGTACCTGCTGCAGGTCCTATCTATGTCGAACCAGGCCTAGCGACTCAAGAGTAAAACCTAAATATACCCGAATGTTTTTGGTCATAATTTGCTTTGCGTTGCCCGCAAAAACAATCTCGTGCCGACAGAAGCTAGCTAAGTGGACTTAAAATATTTACAAATAGCTCTTTAGGCCGAAGACAAAACCCTAATTTCTATCTTCGAATGGTCCAGTGAATAACTTTAATTTTAATTGCAATTAGAGCGAAAGCTGCAACACCTAAAATCAAGTTATTCATTTCCGAATTAAACACTGGAACTAGCTTGTCTGCGAGCCATTAGCCTAACTTTCTCTTCTAACATCAAGTTGTTTAGCCGGTATGAGCCAATTTAGCGTTCGCTAGCAACGACTAAAGCACCGTTGGCTTGCAGGGAGCGGATCTTGTCTTCCGAGTAGCCAAGCATCTGAGACAAGACAGTCACGTTGTCTGCTCCTAATGCAGCAACACGACCAGTTGTTCCGATGCCGGCCCCGCTGGCATGCCTAGCAGGAATTTTGAGATGTGTGTCTGTATAAGCTATAAGGTCACGATGCTGTGCCCATTCCGAAACAGCTAACTCATCAATCGATTTTAACTTTGCAGCAGTAAAGGGTGATTTGCTTTCCAGGTTAGTTAAAAATAGTTCGAAACTCGAAAAGGTGGCAGCCCACTCGGTCAGCAGCTCAGTTATTAACGATCGGTTTGATTCCCTAACCATAGGATCAGCGAAACGAGGATCATCTATAAGCTCTGGTCGGTCCATAGCTTTTGAAAGATCAGCGAACCAAGCGACTGGATCTCCCGCTAATCCCCAAGTTTGCCCATCGGGAAGTTCTAAAATAGGCGCACCTTGGCAGGCTCCAGCATTCGTGCTGTCCCAGCCGCCTGCTAATTCAGTTGATACCCATTCTTGAATGTATACAAGAGATTCGACCATGCAAACATCTAGATAGCCACCGATCCCTTGACGCGAGACCTGAACAAGAAGAGCGTTGATAGCAGATGCAGCTGATAAAGCAGTCACGGAATCACCAAGCACAAGAGCGGGTTGCTTGGTAGGCCGCTCGATTTTTCGTCGTTCGTATTCGAGAAGTCCTGACTCGAGATGTCCGATTGGGGCATATGCTCTTCTCTTCGCCCAAGGGCCGGTCTGGCCGAAACCGGTAATGCTGCAATAGACAAGCTTTGGGTTACTAGCCCGAAGCGTTTCGGCATCTAAACCAAATTTTTGCATTACTCCCGGACGAAAATTCTCGACTATTACGTCACAAGTATCTGCCAACTCTTTAAGAAGTAGAGGAGTGTCTGGCTGAGATAAATCGAAAGAGCAAAAGTACTTACCTGCATTTTGCTGTGCAAAATATGGGGTTATGTCATTGGGAAGCGAAGGCGGAAAAGTTCGACTCAAATCACCCTCGGGTGGCTCTACCTTGATGACCTCCGCTCCTTGGTCAGCAAGAATACGAGTAGCGAGCGGACCGGCAACAACTCTCGTAAAGTCAAGTACTCGGATACCATCAAGAGGTTTCATGATAAGAAATTAACCTGTTTTTGTATTAATGACCCATGAAATCATAAATCCTTCTACGTTGGGGATATGAATATTGAGCCTTACTATGATCCTGAAGTCCGAGTTGCTCTGGCGAAGTCACCGCCTTTCAGTACGGTTAACGCGAAAACCCTTAAATCAGTTCGAGCATCCCGGATAAATCAAGGTGATGATGCAGAGCTTTCCTCAAAGGTAACTAGGACGGATATTTATGTTCCTGGGCCTCCAGGTGAGGCCGATGTCCGTTTGAGAGTCCACAAAAACGTAGATAGCAGGGAATCTCAACCATGCCTGTTCTGGATGCACGGCGGCGGATATGTTTTGGGAACTCCAGAACAAGATGATCTTAGGTTTGACCGTTGGTGTCAACGTTTCGGCCTAACAGGAGTTGCTGTTCAATACCGATTAGCGCCGGAAAACCCCTACCCTGCAGGACTAAACGATGCTTACGCGGGACTAAAGTGGCTGAAAAACAATGGAGAAGAGATTGGCGTAGATAGCACCCGGATAGGAATCGGCGGGCCGAGCGCTGGCGCAGGTCTAGCTGCTGCTCTTGGTTTACTAGTGCGGGACCGAGCAGAAATGACGGTTGACTACCAATTGCTTATTTACCCAATGCTTGATGATAAACGCGCTTCGGTCACGGCGAACTGGGACGTACCTATCTGGAACCCGGAGTCGAACGAATTTGGATGGCGCTCTTATCTAGGAAATTTATTTGAAACGGACGATGTTCCAACATACGCTGCACCATCTCGAGAAAATGATCTTTCTGGTCTGCCGCCAACCTATGTAATGGTTGGAACACTCGATGGTTTCGCCGACGAAGATATTGCTTATGCCCAAAGATTGAACCAGTGCGGAGTTGACACAGAACTGCATGTTTACTCAGGGGCTCCACATGGATTTGACGGGTTTGCTGGCAATGCTCCCGTAGCGCGAAGAGCTCGCCAAGACATAAATGCCTGGCTTGAGAAAAGACTAAAATAACGAACGAACCGGCCGGCAGAGCTAAAGTAAACAAGCTCTACCGGCCGTATTCGTAGCTAATTTTTGTTCAGATTATACAGCTCTTACGTTCTGAGCTTCATCACCTTTACGTCCAGGACCGATGTCAAAAGAAACGGCCTGACCTTCTTCAAGGGAACGGTAACCGTCACCCTCAATATTTGAATAATGTACGAAAACGTCTTCGCCATCATCGCGAGAAATGAAACCGAAGCCCTTCTCTGAGTTGAAAAACTTCACAGTACCTTGGGCCACTGGGCCCTCCTCATATATAAAATTGAAGCCG
>DMOB01000199.1:4274-5003 GCA_003452475.1 Acidimicrobiaceae bacterium
TCCTCATATATAAAATTGAAGCCGCTTTCGACTTCGTCTACTTAAAGACTACGGGAACAGACGCCAGATGCACACCTAAAACTTCTTAGAGTGTGCATTTTATTGTTTTACATAGAAAGACTCACGAGCCTGGGAAGGCGAAACAATTGGAATTTCGTCCTCGGCTAACGGCTGCATGTACTGTTTTCTAGCTAACGCTGCGGCTATATAAGGCGCTAGCTCAGCATCTTTTGCTTCGACTCGTTCATCGCGAGTGGGGGCAAATTCGGGAAGTACTTTCTCCGCAAATAGCTCAAGGCTTTCACAAATATGCTTATGCTCGTTTTTCCCACCTTGTTGCAAAAATATTACCTGATCAACGCCAGCGGACTCAAAGTCTTTAACTAATGCTGTGTAATCGTCTGGGGTTCCTATCCCGGGTGCTCCGATCAACGGGAGGTCATCTCCGCGAATCTCCTCGTATTCGCCCCACAAGTTACTGCGCCCTGGTCGAGTTTCGTTGGCGACTAGAGCATTGACGGCATAACGAAAAAACTGAAAACCATCTTGTCCTCGCCGCATAGCTTCCCTCGGGTCCTCATGTAGAGAGAAGCCAGCGACCATCGCCAAGTTAGCATTCACTGAATGTCCGATTGGAACGCACTCATCGCTCTTAATGATGTCGTAATAAGTGTCAGCCCATGTCTTGGCCTCATCGGGATCAACGAAACTAAATGCAAGAGCGCCTAA
>DMOB01000019.1:0-2920 GCA_003452475.1 Acidimicrobiaceae bacterium
CAGTTGTTGCACCAATTAGAACCAACAAGCCATCTTCGACTGATGGAAGCAGTGCATCCTGTTGGCTTTTATTGAACCTGTGGACTTCGTCCAGGAAGAGAATTGTTCCAATCCCATGTTCACCGAGCCTCCGACCTGCAGTTTCAATAATTGACCGCACATCTTTCACAGAGGCTGACACCGCCGACAACGTCACGAAATCTTTTGCTGTGTGGCGCGCTATAAGTCTCGCCAAACTAGTTTTACCGCACCCGGGAGGTCCCCAAAGAATAACCGAGGTCAGCTTGTCTGCTTCAATCAAGGCCTTTAGCGGCGCCGATCCACTAAGGAGATGCTCCTGGCCTTCTATCTCTTTCAACGACTGCGGGCGCAGCCTCGCAGCGAGGGGAGCGCTTATTCGTAGTTTTTCTGATGCAGCAGCACTAAACAGATCTTCCACACCAAGAACTTAGTAGGTGCGACGACCTTTTTGGGTCAAGTAACCGGAGGTAACAGCCGTAAACCAAGTTCATTGAGCTGCCCGGGATCAATTTCTGTCGGGGCTTCGGTCAATGGGTCAGCACCAGACGGGCTTTTAGGAAAGGCAATAACTTCCCGAATGTTCTCTTCGCCTGAAAGCAACGCCGTCAGCCTGTCTATGCCAAATGCAAAGCCAGCGTGAGGCGGAGCACCATATCGGAATGCGTTCATCAAGAAACCGAACTTCGCTTGTGCCTCCTCTTCATTTATTCCTAAGAGTTCAAAAATCTGCTGCTGCAATTCGCGCTGGTGAATACGAACGCTTCCAGAACCGAGTTCCCACCCGTTCAGAACAAGATCATAAGCCTGCGATCGAATCTCCAACAGTTTTTCCGTGTCATCATCTTTCGCACTCAGCAGAGAAATATCTTCTTCATGCGGCATCGTAAATGGATGGTGCGCCGGTACTGGCGAACCATCTTCGTTAATTGACTCAAATAATGGAAAATCAGTGACCCACAAAAAGTTATACCCGCCTTCGTTTACCGGAGGGCGGCCGAGTTCTAATCGAAGCAGACCAAGGACATGAACAGTTCGGCGCCACTTATCGGCGACAATGAAACAGATGTCTCCCTCTTCTGCATCTAGCTCTTTTAGCACTCCAGCGATTTCTGCTTCACTCATGAATTTCGCAACCGGCGAATTAACTTCTCCGTTAGCTCCTACTTTGATCCATACAAGACCCTTAGCTCCCCAGCCCTTTGCCCGATCGGTGAGTTGGTCTAAACGATTTCTGGTCGTGTCACCGCCACCAGGAAGTCGAATGCCCTTCACAGAAGGTGCTTTAAAAGCATTAAAATCAGTCTGTGCAAATATCTCGGAGAGGTCTGTTAGCTGCATACCGAAACGAATGTCAGGTTTATCTGAGCCATAATTGTCCATTGCATCCAACCAGGTCATAGACGGAATGGGCCCTGGCCGATTACCGGTAACAACTTCAGTTGCGTCCGCTATCGCTACAGAAACTATTTCTCGAACATCGTCACCATCTGCGAAACTCATCTCCATATCTAGTTGACTAAATTCGAATTGCCTGTCAGCACGCAAATCTTCATCACGCATACATCTTGCTATTTGGTAGTACCGATCAATTCCACCTACCATGCACAATTGCTTAAACAGTTGAGGGCTTTGCGGAAGGGCGTAGAAGGTTCCGGCATGCAATCTACTGGGCACAACGAAATCTCTTGCCCCTTCTGGAGTAGAGGCAATTAACATCGGAGTTTCAACTTCCAGGAATTCTTGAGACTCCATTGAGCGCCTAATAGCGCCGTTGACTAGAGCCCGTCTCCGTAAATTACTTTGCATACGTTGAGTTCGTAAATCGAGATAACGGTGTCTCATTCTCAGTGTTTCGTCAACTTCTCCGGCTCGGTCAATCTGAAATGGCACTGGATCTGATTGCGACAAAATTTCAACGCTGGCATCACCAATCTCAATCTCACCAGTGGCCAAGTCAGCATTAATAGTGTCATCAGGTCTAGGGCGAACAACCCCGGTGACAGCAAGTACATATTCACTTCTTATTTCGTGTGCATGATCTACGACACACTGAATCAAACCCGTGCGGTCGCGTAAATCGACAAAAGCCAAAAATTCGCCGTGCTCGCGTCGCTTCGCGACCCAGCCGCAAACAGTGACCGTCCGGCCAATATCGTCGCTTGAAAGGCGACCGCAATAATCAGTTCTCATAGTCATCAGGGGGCTCCGAAAGCTAGTTAGGCTCTACTGTTAGGACCGACTACTGAGGGAACGAAGTACCTCAGCAGCGATTTGGTCACGGGGTATCAAAATTTGCTCTACGGCATTATCCAACATAGATCTAAGCGCAACGTTGCCAGCGGCTACTTCGTCTTCACCGATGATCAAAGCTATAGGAGCTCCAGATCTATTTGCGCTACGCATCTGGCTCCGCATTGATCGACTATCGAAAGAGCGATCAGCGTTGATGCCATGGCTTCGCAGCTCATAGGTTATATCTCGGGCATGTGAGCCTCCTGCTACATCAATTACCCAAACGTCAAGGCTCGATTTCGGAGCAGGAAAAACGTCTTCAGCATCGCAGGCTAGTAATAGTCTTTCGATACCCATACCGAATCCGATTCCGGGGGTAACAGGACCGCCCAACTCTTCAACTAATCCGTTATAGCGCCCTCCCCCACAGATCGTATTCTGAGCTGCTGAAAGTGCTTTGCTTTGGAATTCGAAAGTTGTGTGAGTGTAGTAGTCGAGTCCTCTCACCAAACGGGGCTCAACTTTGTAGGCAATACCTAGTGCTTTCAATCCGTCTTTCACTCGATCAAAATGAGTTATCGCGCTCGCACTTAGGAAGTCGCTCATCTTTGGAGCTTCGTCAGTGACTTTTCTCGTCGACCTTCGCTTTGAATCCAAAACCCGCATT
>DMOB01000091.1:0-16279 GCA_003452475.1 Acidimicrobiaceae bacterium
TCCGATTCGTCTACATGAGCGATCGGGCATGAGACTGATATTTTCCCGTACTTTTTCTCAAACTCTAAATCGCTTTGAGACCGCATCAAGATAAACGCCACCGTTTCCTCAACTACTAAACCAAACTCTAACTTCGAGTCGCTCCACATTCCAGATTCAGCCTCAACATCGATCGCTACAAAACACCGATGCTCTGGATAAAAACCAATCGACATTTCTGCACCATTATTAGCGGCAAGAAGTTCGTCTGCTTCGGGATGGGTTTCCCCGAGTAGCAAAGTCAATCCAGAATCTGTTAATACCACCTCGTCTACTGGAACGGTAAAAAACTTTTCTTCTTCATCTGCATCTTTCATCGAGGACTGCTCTGAGCATGCTTGAACACAAACGTATTTTAGGGGACAAGAAATACTTTGCGAACCTTTCCCGAAAGGAGAATTCGCTGCATCGAATCAGAAAGTCAATTAGGTACTTGCTAACAACCTCTAGAATTTCCTGCACTGGACACGGCGATACAGTTAACTTGCTGTCATGACTCCACCCTTACGCTTTGGCATCGTTCATGACTTTCGCTGCCCTCCGGGAAGCGAAATATCAATGCCGCAGGTGTATAGCGAGACCTTCGAACAAATCGAACACGCTGAGCAACTGGGGTTGGATCTCTGCTGGTTCACCGAGCATCACTTCATTGACGACGGATATTTACCTAACTTCGTTCCTGTCGCAGCGGCAGCGGCATCACGAACCAGCAATATGCGATTTTCAACAGATATCTGCCTTTTGCCGTTTAGACATCCAATTCGTCTCGCTGAGGACCTTGCAATTCTCGACAACATCTCTGATGGTCGAATGGAGCTGGGGGTCGGCATGGGTTATGCGACGCATGAATTCCAGGGATTTAATATCCCAATAAGTCGTCGAGTTTCACTGACCGAAGAAGCCCTGAAAGTTCTTAAACTGGCATGGGGAGGCGAAGCCTTTAATTTCGAAGGCAAACGCTATCGATTCTCAAACCTTCGGGTTACTCCAGATCCAGTCCAAGAAGGAGGACCACCACTTTGGCTAGCCGCTACCAGCCCAGCCGGAGCCAAAAGGGCAGCAACATTTGGAACCCATCTACTTCCACAAGGACCCAAGTCGTTGACTATCGATCCTTGGAAAGAAAACCTCGGTGACACTAGCAATCGTCGAGTTGGCTTAATCAGGGGGGTATTCGTTACCGATGATCCAGAATTAGAGTGGGAACCCATAGCTGCTGCAGAGCGGTATCGACGAGATGTTTACGTGGGACTCATAAAAGCGAGTCAAGATCACAAATCAGAAATAGCAAGTAGGTCAGAATCAGCAAAATCGAGACGTCCTAGTCTTGTTGCAGATATTCCCATCCCGTTGAATCCCCTTGTATGGACGGTTGGCAATGCAGACCATTGTGTAGCTGAGTTGCAAGAACTCATTATTAGTAATGGCATAACCGACCTAGTAACTTGGGGCGGCCCTCCTGGATTAGCTCCCTCGGTTATGAATGACTCACTTACTAGATTCGCTCAAGACGTGATTCCGCGTTTGCGATCAGAATAAACGTGATCATCAAATAGAAGTCATTACGCCCGAGTTTGCAGAAACTGCACTCACCTCTTTTGAATAGCTAACGAGATACCAGCGGGTCCGACTATTGACAAGCTACATATAGCAATGGCTAATCCTGCACTCGTGTCATGGATTAACTCACGCCAACTCCGGCCATTAACAGACCTATCTTCTCTCGGTCTGCCTCAGCTGCGTCAAGGACAGCTACAATTTTACCTTCAAAAAGTACTGCGATACGATCAGCCAGACCAATTATCTCATCAAGCTCGGCAGACACTAGAAGAACGGCCGCTCCTTCATCACGTTTTTTAATAATGCTTTTATGTATGAACTCAATTGCACCAATATCTATTCCACGGGTCGGTTGAGCAGCGATCAAAAACTTAATTTCTCCACTGAATTCGCGGCCGACAATTAATTTTTGTTTATTCCCCCCACTCAATGTGACTACTGCCGTGTCTAGACGTGGAGTCCGCACATCAAACTCATTCACTACTTCTTTCGCATGGCTAGTGATTGATCTTCTTTGAAGCAAGCCGCGCAAAGAAAAAGGTTTCCGATGATAGCGATTAATCATCGCATTTTGTTCAACCGAATAAACTCCTATTACTCCATGCTTTTCTCTATCTTCGGGGATGTGACCTACACCTAGGCTTGCAATTTTTCGAGGGCTTGTGTTCGTAACAGCCTGATCGCTAATTAAAATTTCGCCCGCTTCCGAAGGACGTAAACCCGTCACAGCTTCAACTAACTCGCGTTGGCCATTACCCTCTACACCTGCGATCCCTAAAATTTCTCCCTCCCGAACTTTTAGTGAAAGATTGTTGACCGCTCTTTGAGATCGATCATCATCAACTTCTAAATTTCGAACTTCAAGAACTACTTCTCCTGGTTGAGAAATAGTCTTGTCGACCCGAAGCAACACACTTCGCCCAACCATCATTTCTGCTAGTGCTGTTTCTGAAGTACCTGAAGGCGTCGTTGTACCCACAACTTGGCCATTACGGAGAACAACAATGTCATCTGCAATTGCCAAAACTTCTCGTAATTTATGCGTTATAAAAACTATGCCGACACCTCGTGTAGTTAGATCTCTCAAGACTTGAAGTAGGTGGTCAGTTTCTTGTGGCGTCAACACAGCCGTTGGTTCGTCAAGAATTAATACCTCAGCATTGCGATATAACGCTTTTAATATTTCAACTCTTTGCTGTGTCCCCACCGGGAGTTCTTCTACCAAAGCATCCGGATCAACATCTAAACTGAAGCGTTTAACTAATTCTAAAACTCTTTTTCTGGCTTCCGGTAAATCAACTAACCCACGTCTTTTGGGCTCCGCTCCCAAAACAATATTTTCCACCACGCTCATCGGCGGAACTAACTGAAAATGTTGATGAACCATTCCTATGCCACGTTGAATGGCATCACTAGGACCCTGAAGATTAACAACTTCATCTTTTATGACTACGCTGCCTTCATCAGGTTGGTACATGCCAAATAGCATGTTCACAAGCGTGCTTTTACCGGCTCCATTTTCTCCTAACAGCGCAAGAATCCGACCTGGTTTAAGTTCAATCGATACTTCGTTTGTAGCTACTACCCCAGGAAATCGTTTTGTAACACTTTGTGCTCCTATAAGAACATCTACCATTTCTAACTCTTCTCGTAGGTCTGGCCTAAAGCAGCTGGGTCTCGCATTGAACCAAATAGCCCACTAAGAGCAACAACCACAATTGTGACGACATAGGGCAACATCCCCACAAACTGAGTCGGTATATCGAATGTACTATTTAGTTGAAACTGGTTTTGAAGCGCTGTCGCAAATCCGAAAAAAAGAGCGGCGGCGTAAGCTCCATAAGGTGTACGACGACCAAAAATCATGACTGCTAGGGCTAAGAAACCTCTGCCTCCGGACATGCTCCGACTGAAGGCTCCTACAGCCTCAAGCGCTAGGTAAGCGCCCCCAAACCCGGCAAACCCTCCCGCCAACGTTGCATTGAAATAACGGAGGCGTAAGACTTTTATGCCTACGGTATCGGCTGCTCCGGGATGCTCCCCAATGGCTCTGGTTCTCATACCCCAAACGGAACGAAACAAAGCTATGTGGACCAGGACTATTAAACAAATTGTTACGTATGTCAGCAAGGGACGGCTAAAAAGTACTCTCCCGATTAGCGGGATATCGGCAAGGGAGCCCAACTCGATCGGCGAATATTTACCTACTCCTAATGAACGAGATCGATCATAAAAGAAAGAAGTTAAACCTATTGCAGCGATATTTATAACTGTGCCAGCAATTATCTGATCGACTTTAAGACCGACGGCCATTGCCGCTAGGCACCAACCTAGGACAAGTCCTGTTGCTATTCCTGCAAACACACCTAACGCAAGGGATCCTGTTAACGAAGTAACTGTGAAGGCAGAAAAGGCAGACATTAAGAACTGGCCTTCAATACCGATATTTACGATCCCAGACCTCTCGCATATCATTCCGCAAATAGCTCCAAGTACGAGCAACGTTGCAGCTCGGACGGTTCCGGCAAGCACAGCCGTAGTTTGGCCACTATTTATAGAGTAGAAGCTCAATATCAGAGCAATTAGAACTACGACTAGAACCCATAGGAAACCTCTGCGTCGAGACGTCACTTGTTACCCCATCCAACACCTAATTTGAGGCCTTCGTCAGTTTTATTTTGAAACCGGAGAATCCATCGGAGAATAGTTGGAGCTGCTACGAAAAAAAGAATCAAAGCTTGAATCACATCTATTATTTCTGGCGCTACATCAGCTTTAAACTGCATACGAGAAGCGCCGGCTTGCATTAAGCCAACTAGTAAACCAGCTGGGATAACACCTATTGGATTTGCTCGCGCAAGCAATGCAATAGTGATTCCCTCAAAACCTAGACCCACGTTTACCCCAGCTTCGAAACGGCCATCAACTCCTAAACTTTCTACAGCTCCGCCAAAACCTGCAAGCATTCCTGATATCGCCATTGTGGATGCCGTGATAACGCCAATTCGAATTCCGGAATATCGAGCTGCTTCCTTGTTGAAACCAACACTTTTAACTTGAAACCCGAAAGTTGTCCGCTCAAGTACAAACCAACAGATTATGGCTACCAAGATCGCAAGAAGAAACCCAACCGGCAAGGCACCCCATGTGGGTATTTCCGCGGATGGCTCAATAGGGGGCGTTCGAGCAATAATTCGATCGCCAGAATTATCTTTCCATGGACTAGAAGACAACCAATCAGTAAGGTTCCCAGCCACAAAGTTTAGCATGATGGTCACGATCACCTCATGAGCACCTGAGGTCGCTTTTAGAGCACCAGCAATTCCTCCCCAGATAGCGGCCGCTAAACCGCCTGCTATCAAAGCCAAGGGAAGATGAATAACCATGGGCAGTCCATCCAGACCGAAACCAACCCCAGCAGCAAAAACTGCACCAATTAGAAGCTGTCCTTGACCGCCAATATTAAATAGCCCTGCCTTAAACGCAAAAGCTACCGCTAGGCCACCAAATATGAGAGGGGTAGCTTTTTGGAACGTTCTAAGAAGAGCATCACTGTCTCGAAGCCCTCCTACGAACATCGCTTGATAAGCAGTAATCGGTGAGCTTCCCTGAGAGGCAATCAAAATCGCCCCGATTATTAGACCCAAAGCTACGGCGGCAACAGGTGTTACGCAGCTACGAAAAAGTTTCTTATTCATAGGACGCGAACCGGGGGTGCCACTGCGAATAACAGTGACACCCCCATATCCGTAAGTCTGTCTAACAATTAGCTAAGTGGGTAACCGGTCGAGATAGACCCGTCGGTTAGGCCCGCTAATACCTCATCCAGCTTTTCACGCATTTCAGCAGTAACGGTTGATTCGAAATCATGGTACGGAGCAAGACCAACTTCTCCCATTGAGTTTCCACCTTCCATAACCCCTGCATATGCATCTGCGATTAGCGAAGCAACTCCAACATCGATGAGTTTCATTGCGCTGGTAACTAGGCACGGCTGAGCTTCAGGGACGGTACCCCATTGATCAGTGTCAACACCTACACAATAGAGACCTTCCGTTGACGCAACTTCAATTAGCGCACCGTTTCCAGTGGAACCACCGGCGCCGAAGATTATGTCCGCTCCCTGATCAATCACTTGTCGGGAAGTGGTAGCTCCCCATTCTGGATCTCCGAATGCAACATCGATGCCGCCAGGATGATAAGTCGAGATAGTTTTCACCGATGGGTTGGTGTATCTAGCGCCATTCTCCCAACCTTCTTTGAAAGCTACGACTGGTGGAACTAGGTCAGTACCTAAAACGGCTCCGACTATGTTTGATTCAGTTAGCATTCCAGCAAGAGCTCCGGCAAGGAAACCTGACTTGTCTTCTGGGAAAATTAATCCAGCAAGGTTCGGAATCACGCCGCCCCATTGTCCTTGATCAACTCCGATGAACATCACCTCAGGATTTGCATTCGCTGCTGCGATCGTCGCTTCACCCATACCGAAACCAACTGTCACAATAACGTTTGCACCGTCATCCAAGAAAAGCTGAATATTAGCTTCATAGTCTTTCGATGCTTCAGTTTCTATATAGTCAACCTCTGCGCCGATTGATGCTGCGGCCTCTTGAGCCCCTTCCCATGCTGACTGATTGAAGCTTTTATCATCAACTTTCCCGGTATCCGTTACTAAACCGATCTTAAAGTCGACAGTTTCAGCTTCAGCTTCAGCTACAGCTTCAGAAGCGCTATCAGAATCATCACTGCCACAGGCAGCCGCAAGTAGTCCAAAAACTGCGAGCAGTGCAAAGAGGCGCCGCCAAGTCGAAGTCATTTCCACGTCCTTAGTATTTAAAATAATTTCGAAATCCAGTATAGATAACGAATAGCAAGAGCTTAGTCCTACTACGGGCACGAAACCCAAACTAACTCAGACTGCGTGCTGCTTAATCCAAGTATGCATGGCTATTCCAGACGCAACACCCGCATTAATTGATCGCGTTGAACCAAATTGTGTTATCGACACAACAAGATCCACAACATTTCTGACTTGCTCTGATAACCCAGGTCCCTCTTGGCCAAAAACTAGAACACAATTGCGCGGCAAAGTTACTTCTTCAATGGGAACCGAACCTGGGAGATTATCGACGCCTATCACCTGAAGTTTACGTTCCTTCATTTCTTGCAGAAAACCAGCAACAGTGGGGTGGTGCTCAACATGCTGATAACGATCGGTCACCATTGCCCCGCGGCGATTCCATTTCCGTTTACCAACAATGTGCACCGACATTGCCATAAAAGCGTTCGCATTACGCACAACCGTTCCAATGTTTAAATCATGTTGCCAGTTCTCAATCGCCACATGAAAGGAGTGCCGTCGTAGATCTAAATCTTCCACGATTGCTTCCGTTCGCCAATAACGATAACCATCAACTACATTTCTACGGTCACCATTTTTTAATAGTTCCGGGTCAAAATGATCGGCGGTTGGCCATGGCTCTGGATGTGGGCCCACTCCAACTGGCTCTAAATCATGCACCGGCCGCTCATTGTTCACCAGCAAAAACACATCCCTCGAACCAGTACTTCAACTTTCTTAAAGTTTATTCCTGGACTAGTTCTATAAGAGTACCGAGACTTCCTTTCGGGTGCATAAAAGCTACGGTAGTTCCCCTAGAACCAGGCCTAGGAGCCTTATCGATAGCAGTTGCACCCGCTAAGACCATTGCATCAAGAGCAGCCTGACAATCGTCCACTCTGTACCCGATATGATGAAGTCCTTCGCCTCTTTTTGCTAGGTGTTTAGCTATCGGCGAATCAGGACGAGTAGCAGCAGTCAACTGAATATAGCTATCAGCTATTTTGATCAAAGCTTCTTCTACTCCATCACTTTCAACTACTTCGCGATGATGAACTTTTGCACCAAATGCATCTTTGTAATAATCAATTGCTTGCTCCAGATCATTTACTGCTATCGCAACATGATCAATTTCAGTGAGAATCATAGCCAGTCCTAATTCTTGATTTCGATTGCTTCAGCATGCCTGCTGAAAAGCGTAATTTTGTTTTCACCAATCGATTCACGCTTCTCAAGATTCGTTATTCCTTCGCCAGCTTCCGGTGCTAAGCAAAGGATTCCGAGTTTTCCTTCATGCAAATTATGGTGCACTTGGTTTGCAGCCTCCCCTGTGTTCGCCAAAGTAAAGGTCTTAGAAAGAATCGGCTGAATTTTCCCCTGGTCAATTAATCGATTCATTGCCGACGCTTCTGCGTAGTTTGCAAAATGACTCGACAAAATTTTCTTTAAGCGCATCCAAAGATGCCGATTATCGTACTCAATCATGTAACCGCTAGTCGCCGCACAAGTAACGATTTTCCCACCACGCTTAGCTACAAATACAGATGCTCCCATAGTCGAACGTCCGGGATGTTCAAAAACGATATCCGGGTCTTCTCCAGTAAAGGATCTAACTTTCTTGCCGAGCCGACGCCACTCTGCCTCATCTTGATTGGTCTCGTCCCGCCAAAATTTATAATCCTCAGCTCGCCGGTCGATCACATGTCGAACCCCTAACTCGTTCAACAAACTAACTTTGTCGTCGGAACTCACCACCGCCACGGGAGTCCCTCCGCCATTTAGCACGAGCTGGCAGGCATAACCACCCAAGCCACCAGAAGCACCCCATATTAGAACATTGTCGCCTTGCTTCATTCTCGCAGCATTTTCTCCGACGAGCATTCGATATGACGTAGATGCACAGAGAGCGTTAACAGCAGACTCTTCCCAACTCAAATGCTCCGGCTTAGGCATCAATTGATTAGCTTTAACAATTGACAGATCTGCAAGGCCACCAAAGTTAGTCTCGAAGCCCCATATTCTTTGGTTTGATGCCATCATCGAATCTTGATGCGCTGCAGGATCTTGATCATCTACATAATTACAATGAACATTTACTCGATCGCCAGGCTTCCAATTGCGCACGGCTGAACCAGTTTGAATGATCACACCGCAAGCATCTGAACCCAGCACATGATGGTCTAGAGCATGTCTCGCGCCCCACTCGCTTTCCTTTCCCAGCCTATCTAAGAAGCCAAAAGTTGGTAGCGGCTCAAAGATTGATGTCCACACCGTATTAAAATTAATTGAACTCGCCATCACAGCCAGGTACACCTCATCGGGAGCTAACTCTGGTGTAGCTACTTCACTGATATGTATCGACTCTCTTGGATCTTTTTCCCAAGACTCACGACCTTCAAATATGTCTGCTTCATCACGTTTTACATAGGCAGCTCGATAGCTTTCCGGAATCTTAAGATTAGAAATTTCCTCGCTTGAGGCTCCAGCTTTAATTGCTTCAAGAATGTGTTGCATCGGTCAGAAGTTACTCTCTGGTAATAGTGTCAAGGAGAGAGCTTATTAGAAAGTACTGACAAGAACTCCTCATCAAACCTACACTTGTTAAATCGGAAGCTATTAGTGGCCCGATTGGAACGATCAAGTAGGCAAAATGTCAGGTTCAGTTATTGTCGGAGGCGCACGGACGCCTATCGGAAAATTTAATGGTGGACTTACTGAATTCAGTGGTGTCCAACTAGGTGCTTTTGCTATCGAAGCAGCATTAGAACGAGCCGGTATATCAGGGGATCAAGTTGACCATGTGGTTATGGGGCAAGTTCTTCAAGCGGGACAGGGTCAAATAACTGCTAGACAAGCTGCGGTTCTTGCAGGCATTCCAATGAGTGTCCCAGCCATCACCATAAACAAAGTCTGTCTATCCGGGCTGAATGCTTTGTACATGGCAAACCAGATGATTTTATCCGGTGATGCTGATGTTGTAGTTGCTGGCGGAATGGAGTCGATGACGAATGCTCCGTATCTTTTAGCTGATGGCCGTAACGGTTTTCGTATGGGGCACAGCGAGGTTCGTGATGCGATGATTCATGATGGCTTATGGTGCGCATTCGACAACGAGCACATGGGCGACGGAACAGAAAAAGATTCCCAAGCGGCTAAGATCAGCCGTACTCAAATGGACGAGTTCTCAGCTCAATCACACGAGCGTGCTGCTTTTGCCCAAAAAGAGGGGCGATTCGAATCAGAAATCGTTTCCGTTCTGATCCCACAACGAGGCGGCCAGTCTCTTGTGATGGAAACTGATGAGGGAGTACGACCAGGCACGACTAGCGAGAGTCTCGGCAAACTCCGACCTGCTTTTGCTGCGGACGGATCCGTGACCGCTGGCAACGCTTCACAAATTTCTGATGGTGGCGCAGCGATGGTAGTCATGTCTTCATCAAAAGCAGAGGAGTTAGGGCTTAGTGTCCAGGCTGAAATTTTAAGTTATGGCATGGTTTCAGGTCCAGGCACTTGTTTACTTACGCAACCTTCTCAAGCTATTTTCAAAGCACTTGCAAAGACTGAGATGGAGCTTTCCGACATCAACTTATTCGAACTTAACGAGGCATTCGCCGCTGTAGGGATTGCTGCAAGCGAAGAGTTGGGAATAAGCTCAGACATCGTCAACGTCAACGGCGGCGCCGTCGCTCTCGGTCACCCGATAGGGATGTCTGGGACTCGTCTAGCTCTTACATTAATGCATGAGCTTGAGAGAAGAGGCGGCGGTTACGGCGCTGCTGCTCTTTGTGGCGGCGGCGGTCAAGGCGATGCGCTAATAATTCGGGTGCCTTAAGACCGTTCAGGCATTTAAATCCCGTCGACCCTCTAAGGCTCTTCCTAGCGTCAGTTCATCGGCATATTCCAGATCTCCCCCGACGGGAAGGCCACTTGCTATTCGAGTGACTTTTATTCCCAGTGGGTTAAACTGACGAGCCAGATACATGGCCGTAGCTTCGCCTTCGATGTTTGGGTTTGTACACACAATTAGTTCTTGAATTTCCTCATTAGATACACGAACTATCAACTCTTTAATTCGAAGTTGTTCCGGCCCTATCCCTTCCATTGGGTTGAGGGCGCCCTGAAGAACGTGGTACCGACCTCTGTACCCAGCTTTTTCAAGAGCCACTACATCCCTTGGTTCTTCAACGACGCAAAGAGAATCATTATCACGGTGAATATCTGAACAAAGGCGGCAAATTTGTTCTTCAGAAATGTTCCAACACTGTTCGCAGAACCCAACTCGTTCTTTCGCTTCCATAATGGCTTGAGCTAATCTCAACGACTCAGCTTCAGGCAACTTCAATAGGTAGAAGGCTATCCTTTGAGCTGATTTTGGCCCAATACCAGGGAGTCGGCCAAACTCGTCAATTAAATTTTGAACAGGAAGATCATACATTTCTATCTGGAACCTACTCTTTTGTTGCAGGTAGCAATGCCGAAGTCTCTGCGTTAGCCAAAGCCTGTGCTTGTACATTCCCACATTTTGTAAGTGCATCTCTAAAGGCTGCTGTCACAAGGTCTTCTAACATTGTCACGTCATCAGGATCGACTGCTTCATCTCGGATTTTAACTCCAATAAGTATTCCATCTGCTTGCATCGAAACCCGGACAATACCTCCACCGGCTGTTCCCTCAACTATTGTCCTTGCAATATTATTTCTTTGTTCAATTAAATTTGATTGAATCTCAGTTGCTGCTTCAAGCATGCTTCTGACTTCATTATTTTCACCCATTAGGTATCCAATCTTATGGTCAGTCACCATCATCTAAAACAATTGCTCCGGGAAAAGCATCTTGGAATCTATCTACGGATGTTCGATTATCGGGTGGCGCATCTTCTAACTCAGCAAACACGCTGTCATCAGTTTGATCAATAATATTTTCGCCCGAGGCTACTTTTTCGCTCTCATTAGAGTCATTTTCTTGGGAAGACTCTAGTGACAACAGAACTGAAGTACCGACTACCTTGGACAAAGCTAATTCAACCTCAGTTTTTAGCTGCTCACAGCGCTCACGATGCACTGGATTTGGAAGGGCAAAAATGACTGTCTGCCCCTCAACTCCTACAAGTCGAGATGCTTGAAAACGTGCTCGAACTTTGGGCGCTAATGTAGGTAAAATTTCTTTCGTCCATATTTGTTCTATATGAGCGTAAGACAGAGCAATGCCCTCGTCGTCTGAAGACAAATCATCGGCACACTCTTTTTCAAGCGCTTCAGACTGGCTTGGTTCTTCTGTCGGGTGCGCAACAATTTGTGCGTTAACAACTGGCGGAGGCGGGATTGAGATGAGAGGCGCTTCAACCAGCGTCTCAGTTTTTTGGGAGACAGATTTAGCGTTGCTAATTGCTTCGCGAGCTGCCGATGCACCTTTTCGAACAAAACCTGACTTTGCTACTTCCCCAACAGCATTTGGGGTTGGGTTAACCTCAGATCCAGTAGTCACATCTAATTGCGTTACCTCAACATGGCTTCCGAGAAGGCGAACCAGTGCCACATCTAAAATTATTCTTGGGTCAGACGCATTTCGCATATCAACTAAAGCACTGCCAATAACTTCAAGCGCTTGAACGTTCAGCGCTCGTCCCATCGACACAGCTGACTCGCGTAATGCTTCTACTTCATCATCAAATATTTGCGTCGGGATTACTCCTGCGCCTATCAAAAACATATCTCGAAGACTCCGAGCAGTTCTTTCAGAAAAGTCCCTGGGTTCCACTCCTTCGGCTGTAGCCGACGCGACGGCGCTCATCGCCGCGACTAAATCCTTGTCGGCAATCGCTCTTATCAACTCCGCAACTGAAACTCGCTCTTGGGGAATCCCGCCCGCCGCAACTACCTGATCAAGAGCAGACAATGTGTCTCGCACAGAACCCATGCCACGATTCACAACGTAATTAACGATTTCATCGGAGACAGTAATCTCCGATCTTTCGGCGATATTCCTAACGTGCAACGAGAGTAAGTCGACGTTAATTAGTGATAGCTCAATGTGTTGAGTTCGGCTCCTAATTGTCGGTAAAACTTTTTGAGGATCTGTCGTTGCCAGAATGAAGACCACGTGGCTCGGTGGTTCTTCTAGCGTTTTAAGCAGGGCATTCGACGCAGCGGTGGAAAGCATGTGAACTTCATCAAGGAGATAAACCTTGCGCCGACCTGGGCTTCCTAAAGCAGCGTTTGACGTAATATCTCGAACATTTTCGACTCGATTATTTGACGCAGCATCTAACTCGATTAAGTCCATAGAGCTGCCGTTCTCGATTGAAACGCAGCTATCACAGTCACCGCAAGGCTCTCCAGCATCTAACTGTTCGCAGTTAAGAGCTTTTGCCAATATCCGTGCTGTAGATGTCTTCCCTGTTCCGCGAGGGCCACTCAGTAAATAGGCGTGCCCTACGCGATCTTCAACAATCGCGTTTTTTAACGCGTTGACTAAATGTTCCTGGCCCACAACTTCGTTAAAGGTTTGCGGACGAAAACGTCTATAGAGAGACTGAAAGACCATCAGAACTCGATACTACTTGTGTGTTGTCCTTGCGAGGGGCCAGTACGCTAAACAACGATCATCAATCCACGTGGCGACCGGGTCCTGTGCAACAGTGAACTGTGAACCGAGTCAGGGCCGGAAGGCAGCAGCTCTCAGCAGACTTCTCTGTGTGCCGCAGATAACCTGGTCGCCTCGTGGGTTGATGATTTTGGAGAGTTGCCAGAGCGGACGAATGGGCTCGCTTGGAAAGCGTGTGAGGTCTTAACGGATCTCCGTGGGTTCGAATCCCACACTCTCCGCCAATTGGTCGCTTAATTAGACAGACATTGCTACGTTGGCTCCATGGATGACACTCAGGCAATGCAACTAGCCATTGAAGAGTCTTTGTTGGCTATTGAGCATGAAGACGTGCCAGTTGGAGCGGTAGTACTGGTCGATGGCCAGGTTATCGCGAAGCGTCATAACGAACGCCAGCTCACTGGTGACCCAACTGCGCACGCTGAAGTCTTAGCCCTTCGTGACGCCGCAGCACTTCGCGGTGACTGGAGACTACAAGATACAACTCTCGTTGTAACTTTGGAACCTTGCGCCATGTGTGCCGGTGCCGCTATTAATGCTCGGGTTGGTCGTGTGGTATTTGGTGCATACGACCCAAAAGCAGGTGCAGCCGCAACCCTCTATAATCTTCTGGTCGATCCACGTCTTAACCACCAGTGTGAAGTCAACGGCGGTGTTCTAGCTGAGAAGTGCGGGAAAATAATTACTGACTTTTTCTCTGATCGACGATAATACTTAGATTCTGCTGCAGTTGTTGCCAGGCTTTCGCCCGGCAACAACCACGTGGCGGAAGGCATGGGATTCGAACCCACGGTGACCCTAAGGCCACAACGGCTTTCGAGGCCGCCCCATTCGTCCGCTCTGGCAACCTTCCACTGACAACTCTAGCGAGATTGAAGCAAAGCCGAACATGATCTATTCCACAATCTTGCACTAGCTGCAGTGCGTTACGCCTAGCCTCATGGTTATGCAGCCAATGCACCCTCACTCCTTACTAAGAGATCCGAACGCGCCTGAACCGTCAGGCATAAGCCGCATTGGAGCTAAGCGGATTTGGCTTTTCGCAGCACCTTATAAATGGATGATTAGCCTATTCATCAGTGCGATAACCATTCAAGCTCTGCTTCAACTAGTTCCCAGAATTCTTTTTGGACGTATTATCGACGACGGAATAATTCCTGGTAATCAAAAGTTAGTCACAACCCTTGCACTACTAACAGTGGGTGCAGCATTGGTTGAAGCACTTTTCGCAATCATTGAACGCTGGTTGTCCGCACAAGTTGGCGAGGGTCTTATCCACGATCTTCGAGCAACACTCTTCGATCATGTACAACGAATGCCGCTCGCTTTTTTTACCCATACCCAGACTGGGACACTTGTTTCACGACTAAATAATGACGTTATCGGAGCTCAAAGAGCTGTGACCGGAACATTGGGGACAATTCTTTCTAACTTAATCGTGGCGGTCAGCACATTGGTAACGATGTTTATATTGGAATGGCGACTAACATTTTTAGCCCTTCTGCTACTTCCTCTCTTTGTTTGGCCAGCGAAAAGGGTCGGCAAAAAATTATCTGACATAGCGCGCGAGCAGATGGACAAAAACGCTGAAATGAACTCGACGATGACCGAGAGATTCTCGGTATCAGGAGCTCAACTCGTAAAGCTCTTTGGCAATCACGATCGAGAGGCAACAAGCTTTCGACACCGTGCAGCAGCAGTAAGAGATCTAGGAATTCGAAGCGCTATGTATGGACGAGCTTTTATGCTGTCTCTAGGGCTAGTTGGGGCAGTTGGCACCGCTTTGATCTATCTCGTCGGCGGAAATTACGCAATAAATGGAGACTTATCAACAGGACAACTAGTTACGTTCGCGGCTCTCGTTCCTCTTATCTACCAGCCGTTAACGGCCTTAACTGGCGCTCGAGTAGACATCATGACAGCTCTAGTGAGCTTTGAACGCGTATTCCAAGTGCTTGATACTCCGCACGGGATAAGAGACTCCAAAGAAGCCTCAGACATTGGCAAAGTTACAGGCGAAGTCAAATTCGAGTCCGTTCATTTCGCGTACCCGACTTCTAACGCCGCATCAGTATCTCTGGGCGGAAACGGCAATGGAAACGAACTTGGAGATGAAGTGCTTCATGACATTTCATTAACTCTTTTACCAGGGACTATGACAGCGCTTGTCGGCCCTTCTGGAGCTGGTAAAAGTACATTGGCTTCGTTATTACCTCGGCTTTACGAAGTTAGCTCAGGATCCATAAAAATCGACAACAGAGACCTTAAATTTATTACTCAAGAATCACTTCGAAAAAATGTTGGAGTTGTGACTCAAGACCCTCACCTGTTCCATGAAAGCGTGGCAGCTAATCTGCAATATAGCGACCCATCGGCATCACTCATGCAGATGGAAGAAGCATGCCGTTCAGCCCAAATCCATGACGTCATAGCTGCTCTCCCTGATGGATACGAAACCGTAGTAGGCGAACGCGGCTATCGACTATCGGGCGGCGAAAAACAAAGACTCGCTATCGCTCGGGTTCTACTAAAAAACCCTTCAATCGTGATTTTAGATGAAGCCACAAGCCACCTAGATGCCGAAAATGAACTCCTAGTGCAAGAAGCGCTCGACAAGGCCCTCTCAGGACGAACCTCTCTGGTAATTGCTCATCGTCTGTCTACGGTGCGTAATGCCGATTTAATTGTTGTTATTGACGATGGTTCTGTAGTCGAAAAGGGTCAACATAGTGATCTAATCAGCGCTGGTGGCCTATATGCAGATTTCCATCAGACTCTTTCGGGAAATTAAGAAATGGCCGTATCAACTTGGACCGTTGACGAACTCTGTAGGTCTATTTCAGTAGGGCTTCAGAATATTTTCCCGGAAGAAATTTGGGTCAGGGGACAAATCGTTGGCTTAACACGCTCACAAGCTGGGCATCTATATTTTGATCTCGTCGAGCCAGAAGCCACGAATCGCAAAGCCAACAGCAAAATGTCGATCGTCGCATTCAAAGGCCAACTGAGCAGCATTGAATCAGTTCTAAAGAAATTAGGAAACCTTACTCTTGAGGATGGAATTGAGGTACGCATTCGAGGACGTGTCAGCTACTACGCTCCTCAAGGCCGAGTCCAATTCATCATGTCTGCAGTAGACCCTCAATATACCCTCGGACACTTAGCAGCCGAACGAGATCAGGTTCTTCGAATCCTGGCATCTGAAGGTCTATTAGAGCTTAATAAGAGCCTTACCCT
>DMOB01000118.1:0-2903 GCA_003452475.1 Acidimicrobiaceae bacterium
TGAATCGGCAAAGCATTGTTGGTGGCGGCTCGCTCTACACACTGGTACACAACATTTTATTAGGTTGTACTAATGAGGGGCTCGGTTCTTCTTTAACGACCTTACTTGCAGCTGAACAGGAGTCCTGTGATCAGCTATTTCATACCCCTGACGGATTTGCGCTCGGCGCCCTAATTGCTATTGGCTGGCCAGTTGTAGAGAAGCAATACACCAAACTCACTCGTAAACCGGTCGAAGAAATAGCTTTCAGGAACACTTGGGATGTCCCTTTTCCTTAGTCAATTTGTAGTTTCGAAAAACTTCTTAATCAATCAAGTTCGGACAGAAAGTCTAAGACCGACGAAACAAAGATATCGTTTCTATCTCCCGCTACCATGTGAGCTGCTTGTCCAACATTCGTATATTTCGAATGCGGCACTAGATCAAGATACGCCTGAGCGCCTTCCTCGGAAAGCACATCGCTAAGCCCGCCTCGTACTAGCAGCGATGGGCATTTCACATTTCTTGCAGCAGCCTCTTGTCGAGGAATTCGATCAGCGAGCACTCGTTTTCGCGCCATGAATTGCGGATCCCAATGCCAACGATAACGACCATCCGGCCAGAGCCGAACGTTTTTGGCGAGACCATCCAGATTTCTTGGTCGATCTCGGTGAGGTTGATAATTTCCGATCGCCGCTGCGACATCTTCGAGCGACTCAAACCCTTCGGGCGCCTGAGCCATAAAATCTCTTATTTTTCGCACGCCACTAACTTCAATTCTAGGTGCTGTGTCTACTAGAACTAAGGCTGTGGCCTCAATAGCACCTTCGCCAACAGCCTGCAATGAGGTTCCTCCGCCCATTGATGCCCCTACCAAAATTGGTTTTTGGTCAAAGTGCTCTACAACTGCTACGAGGTCTGCCACCAACGCGTCATTTGAGTAATCCCCATCATGAGCCCAGTCACTGTCGCCATGTCCTCTGGCATCGAGGCTCACTGCTCGATATCCAGCTGCTGCAAGCTGGCTCCCAGCGCTCTTCCAAGCATGACGGGTTTGGCCTCCGCCATGCTGCAGGAGAACTAACGGACCTGTTTCTCCGTAGATATCAGCGGCTATATTTAAACCTTCGGCAACCGGAATATATGCGTCAGGGTTTGGCGTTGCTGCCAACCTTTCGCCTTTCTCTGCATCACGCACTTTATTCCCTACCTTTACCTTTTGCCTTTGCCGCTTTTTGGGCATTTCGCCGGTCATCCCCGGCCTGAGCTAAGGTCCCTCTGTTGCTTTCATCCACCAGCATAAATTGAGCTCGCCATGAATCGTTATTGTCGTCATCCCATACAAACGGCGTCTGGATCGTAGTCCTCGGTTCCCAAGCACGCTCTAAGGTCTCAAGACACGTCGAAACAATTGCCTGCTGCATTTCAACGTCGTATGGCTTTCCCGTGGGGTTACCGAGAGGGAAATCTGTAAATACAAAACGAGGAACGCCACTTTCTTCGACTATGTCTCGCGCGCTACCTGCAATCACCGTAGGTATTCCAGCGTCTTCGAGATGTCGAGCTACCAGACTCACGGTCTGGTGACACACCGGTCAGAGGGGAACGAGCAATGCTACGTCAACCTCATCTTCAATCATCCACTTTAGAATTTGCGGTGCGTCTTTTTTCTGAGTTCGACGGTGACTGTAATCAGTAGGTACACCATAAAAACGTTTTGAGAGAGATCCTATAGTCCCTCTGCTCTCAAGTTCGCGTAGCCTATTTATCGGCAGGTAGCTGTCCAAATCTTCGGTGTGCGTGGTGTCTTTAGCCCAAAAAAGATCCTTGTTGTACAGGCCTCCAAGCGCATCATCGCACTGAGCTGCATACGGCTCTTTATCTGTCGACCCTGCCACGGCATGTCGATCAAAAGAGCGGTCAAAGAAGGAAGTCGTTACCAGACCAACGCGACATTCAGACATAGGTTTAGCCGGAACAGTAAACGGAACGTCGCAGTTGTACGACCATTGATAAGCCTGTGGATACCCTTGCGCTCCATAGTATTCTCGCGACTTGTCTATGTAGCTAACATATGAACGGTGAGTTCGTCGATCTTTCACTAATTCGTTACCCCTATGATCTGCACTATGGTCAAGGATACGTGTGCTTGACTATGTTTGCCCAAAACCTCAGATAATGTCGCTATACCGATCTAGCTTGAGGAGATAATATGTCTATTAGCCTTCCGCCGCGGCCTCACCGAGGGTGGACCTTTGATGAGCTACCTATCGGAAGACGTTGGAGTACGTCTCGTCGAACTATTAGCGAAACCGATTTAGTCGTTTATGCCACACAGTTCGGATTTGTAGAGGGGTTATTTCTAGATGCAACCGGAGCCGAGCGAGCTGGATACAGCGGTCGTCTTGTCCCAGGGAGTCTGGTGATGTCGATCGCAGAAGGATTAATTATCAGTGGCGGGGCCATCGCAGGAACGGGTATGGCTTATCTTGGAGCTGAAATCAAAGTGTTAGGACCGACTTATGTCGGAGATACTCTTCAGGTGGTCGCCGAAGTCACTGAGGCAAGACTAACTTCTGCTCAGGATCGCGGAATCGTTACGACTCGAAACGAAGTTTTTAATCAGAAAGATGATGCGGTGATGGTCTACACGCCAACTCGAATGATTCGTTCCTCACACGTCGATGACTAGGACTCTTATTTGATCTTCGCTAGCGGAGGTACCTTGTAACCACCGAGTAATTGTTCCATGTATTTTGCGAATTCGATCGTCGTTCGGTCACCTAGGTAAGGGCCAACAACCTGTATTCCTACTGGAAGGCCTTCTTTCGTGTTTCCGACAGGCACTACGGTTGAGGGCAAATACACATAGCCAAACTGCGAGGTCCATACAATTAGATCAGCGTAAGGTCGCTCTCCCCCAT
>DMOB01000126.1:0-15845 GCA_003452475.1 Acidimicrobiaceae bacterium
ATAACCTTCCCGGCGATGAGCCCGCTGTGCTTCTTGGGCATTCCAGGGGCGGAGCAGTCATTTCAGAAGCTGGGACTCATCACAGGGTCGGATCTCTTATCTATCTGACTGCTTTGCTTCTAGAAAAAGGAGAGAATCCATCTGGTCGGATCGGGACAAGTTTGATCGAAGCAATGATAAAGAACGTTGATGGCTCTCATAGCGCTGATGTTCCTTTAGGCACAGAACTTTTCTACAACGACTGTGATGGAGACCAGATTAGTTTCGCAACTCGTCAGTTACGACCACAAAATATCGCTCTCGATACTCGCAATTCCCGGCAAGCGTGGACTGAAAAGCCTTCTATCTATGTGGTGTGCACGCGCGATAAAGCCCTCACCCCAGATAGTCAACGTTCGATGGCTGCCAAGGCGAACACAACACTCGAATGGGACACAGGTCATTCGCCGTTTCTTAATCGACCCGAAGTTCTCGCAGCTCTATTAATTGGCTTGAGCGTTGGATCATAGTCATAAATTAAACAGTCGAAAAATATCTGTTTTGAATTTTTCTAAGCCCAATGGATTAACGGAAACCTTTGATCGTCGTCAGGATATTGCCCTGTTACTGAACTAGTGTCTTCATCGGTAACAGTGGGGTCGCAACCTGCATGAGGAAACCATGTAACGTCATCGCCTAACCAACGAGTAGATAGAGCAGCTCGCCTTTTTGCTCCCGAATTACCTGGCGAACCATGAATAATCCAGGCTGAAAAAAAGATAGCGTCTCCTGGCTTCACATCAAATCCGATGATCTCATACTCACTTCGAGATGCCTCAATATCGGGACATTTTTCACCCTCAAACTCTGAAGCCCAACCCTCTTTTCCATCAAAAGCTTCCGGCGCATAATATGAACCCCAAGCGAGTGATCCTTTAACAAATTCAAGAGAACTGTCTGCAACTTTTGCTTCAGTAATGGCTACCCAGGCGGAGCAAATCTGCTTTCCAAGAAAAGGCCAGTAAGGAACATCTTGGTGCCAGGGCGTCGGATTAGATGTCGAAGGTTCCTTAATTAACAGGTGATCAAAATAGAATCGAGAGGAGCTAGATTCCATTAACGCAGCTGCTATCTCACCCACTCCAGATTTAAACACGAAATCGTTAATTACGGGATCAGTTTCCCACCGATAGCGGCTAGTGAACAAACGGCCCTCTGCAGCCCCCGGATTTGTGTCGGTAACCCACGGACCCGGATGAGCTAACTGATTATCGGCGACAGATGAAAGTTTTTCTAAACACTCAGTATTTACGACCTGTTCAATTTTAACTACGCCGTGCTCGCGGTACTCATTCTTTACTTCATCAGACACTTGCTCGTGAACCAAGATCGGCACCGGACCCCCTCAAACAATCAATAATCACGAAACGATAGTCACGCGCACTGCCATGCTAGCTCATTGAGACAGGCAGTGGCATTGCCTTAGAGACCGGCGCTTTGGCCAATATTGATGTCGTCATAACGTCGGCGCCAAAGATACTAATCTCTGCACTCAGAGCAGAAACAACAGACAGTGCTGTTCGCTATGATTCGAGCAAAAGAACCTTTACATACCCAGGCCAATGCAGCCTTTATTTTTGAATTCAGCTAGCTACTATGCCGCTTCTTGACAATTCTTTAGAGCTCGAGCCCTTGCGGCTACGACAGCTGTCCGCCGTTTCCAAGACTTACTCTTCCAATGAGCTAGTCGAGATCGGTTTCGGCCAACTCTCGTTCGCTTCCAATGCGCTTTGTGTTGCGGCGGCCGGTGAGCGGGCGGCGGTGCGACTATCTCATCCGCGTCTCTCTCAACGTCTAGTGCTGCCGCGAACTTAGTTAAGCGACGGAGCTCATCGTTCTCGCGATGCCTGACTGATCTTGACTTGGCAACATAGAAGTTATGACTTCTTATTTTTTCGAAGTCGTCTACATTGGGTTTGGCCATTGCTCCTCCTCTTGCTGTTCCTGATGGATTAGCTTTTAGATGAAACTATTTACCGTTACTTTAATCCTAGTCGCAGTTCATGGGTCCACCGCGCCAACACGTCAGAAGTAGTCGCGACCGGGTGCGCTCATTGAGATTCTGACTTACCTGAGCTCGACAATTAAGATTTTCATGTCGACTCTATTGTTAGTAACGCCTGTCGTAGTAACGCTACTCAACTAACGATCTTCGAGCATCGGCATCGAGCCGCCGCCTCTATCGCAATCAAATTCGCTTTATTTAGACTCATAAATTTTTGATGTGTCGTTGGTCACGAATGGACGCGGCAACCTGTCTCTCTGCATATCTTGATAGGACACGAGTTAAGGAAAGGCAGAGCAATGACTATTCTAAAACTAATGACCAATAAGCTTTTCGGTGGGAAAGAACCTCGAAGTTTTTATGAGACTAAACAATCTCATTTGAGTCAACAGCTCGGACCAAGATCATATTCCTGATCTACTCGTGATATCTGAAGATCGCTTGCCTTCCAAAGCGATACCCAGGTTGATTATTTGCGGGCCAGCCCTTCGGGGCTGGCTCTTTCACTTTTTAATCGAGTACAGTATTCTGCTGGCACAGAGGTCTACTGCAGCATTTCCGCATCCTCATATTGGTAGCCTCGGCGCGTAAACGAATTGCAATTGAGTACGTCAACTTTACGAATCGCTGCGAGGAACAGAACATGCCTTCACTTATCCCATGCAACGAAAGATGGTACGAAGACTTTACGGAAGGTGAATCATTTCTTCTCGGTAGCGTTGAAATGGTCGAGAAAGAAATGCTCGATTTCGCAAATCAGTTTGATCCTCAACGGTTTCACATTGATCCCGAAGCCGCATCTAAAACTCTCTACGGAGGTTTAATAGCTTCCGGTTGGCATACCGGTTCCTTAATGATGAAATTAACTGCCGAAGGGTTCTTGGGTGAACATAGCGTCGGTTCAACTGGACTTTCAGAGTTGTCATGGCCGTCCGCTGTCCGAGTTGGAGACATTCTTAGGCTCAAGATTGAAATTTTAAGTAAGCGGGTTAGCGGTTCGAGACCAAATCTAGGTTTCATTGAGCTTAAAACTCAGATGATTAAACAAAACGATGAAATAGCGGTGCAAACTGTAGGAACGTTACTAATAGAAAGAAAAAGTGTTTCTGATTAGAAGCTCTTCACCTCATGATTTCGAGGCGTTAAATTAACATGCCGAAAATTAGAGTTCACAACCCTCTCCTCACGTAGATAACCCCGAGCAAGCAGAAACAAACGTCAACCGGCATGCATTTCGTGATAGTTCAGCAAATATCTGCCACATCTTCTTCGAGCTATTCAGCAATCAACTAGTTCGAAACGCGTTTAAATCCAACAAGAAATTTCGAGCGGACTACACGGACTACTCGTGGAGCGTTATTCCAGTTCCACGCACTCTTGTTTGCCTCATATTTCGGCGAAAGCGGTCAGCGTCATAACCAGTACCTCGATGCAGAACGCACCGATTGTCCCAAAAAATTGTATCGCCGGGCTCCCAACTGTGAGACCACCGATTTCTTGGCTCCGTAGCAAAATCATTAAGCTCATCAATCAAACGACGGCTCTCAATACCACTCCATCCGACAATCGAACGGGCATGTGAACCAAGGTAATAGTTGCAGATGCCATTACTAGGGTTAGTTCTGACCAGCTTCTGTTCCACTGGGGGCAAAGATGCCGCATGATTATCATCAACCGGCGCAGTCTTAGTCCGGCTAAATACATAGTCATGGAGAACATGAAGATCGTTAATCGCGGTCTGTTTCGCAGCGTCTAATCGTTTGTATGCAGCTCTCTGACTCACAAACTCAGTTTCGCCTCCCTCCGCAGGAACTTCATAGGCATGAAGAATCGATATATAGGAAGGCACTAGCCTAAAAGACGAATCTGAATGCCAAAGATTATTACCCTTAAGCGCTCGAGTCTGTGGATCCGACTCTCCACGTTTTCTATTGTCGTCAATAACGTTACCAACGGTACCTATGTAAATTTTTTCGCCCGTTCGGCCAAACGCAATGTGGCTTTCCTCCGGTTCGCCGAACGATCTAGTCAATGCCATCTGAGCTTTATCGCTCATATTCTGTTCAGGGAATAGCAAAACTGAATGTTCGTCAATCGCTGCTCTCAAGCTCGTGATCTGGTGAGAAGCTAACGGCAGAGCCAAATCGATGCCAGTAATCTTCGCACCGAAGTCATCATGAAGAGCTTCGATTCTCATGGGAATAGCTTGACATACGAGATGCCACAATGCGAGCTTCGCTTATGTCTAATAACATTCCGTAGCACAGCGAAAGCCCTATCAACCAGCGGTGTAGAAGCTGTTTTCTTTCAGGCTATATCGCTTATTCGCGGAGGCTCAATCCAAGGTTGTGCGATTTGCATCCACTCAGCTGCTAGGTCTCCTTCGGTCTTAACTGCAGACTCGTCGACCGGGACTCGCCTTGTTATAACCTTACAAAACTCATAGGCGGTTGAGTGCACGCGGTCTGCGGCATCCTCTGGTCCCCAAACCCATTGCTCCCCACTTGGACTCATAAGCTCAACCCGCACTGGTTGGGTTGGTGGAGACAACCCTCGGTTAAGGTAACTAAACTCGCGAGTGACGACACCGATATGGGCAATGTGTCGAAGGCGGTCTGTTTGCGGATAATCACAACCGAAAGTATCGGCTAAGTCATGGGAATGTGTCCAAGTTTCTAGTAGCCGACTCGTTGCCAACGACCGAGCGCCGATGTCTGGGCCCAGCCAAGTTATGCGGGATTTCGGGTCTGAGGTCCGCAAACCTTCGATCATTTCCATACGACCGTTGAGAAACCATTCCCAGAGTTGACAGCCCGTCATTGTCTGAACCTCGGAACCACCTAACCCGTTAGCTGATACCTCGCCGTTAGCTAAGCTCTCGCGCATTACAGCAAACGTTTTTGGATCCTTGACCGCTAGGCAACACAGCAAATCGGTGCTACCAAGATGGAGAATAGTTTCATGACTATCCCAACCCTCCGCGACCGTAGGTGCTCTCCACTGCTCTTCATCTAAGGAACCAACAACGTTTGATAGAGCCACAGTCTCTGCTTCAAGGTCATCGCAAATCGGATCCACAGAAAAAGTGTAGTCCAATATCAGCGAGGTCAGTAACGCAGAAAATCCATGGAAGAACCCAACTCTTGCCTCTAGGCTCTCGCTACTTCAAATCCCCAAAGTACATACAACGCAACAAGTGGAGTGTCGCCAGCTTGAACCGTGTGTAAATCAAAAGGGTGGTTGTATAAAACTGACTCGGGTTTTACTTCAACCAGTGCTTTGGCGCCACCATATCTCCATTGCGCTGTGCCTGAAATAGTTAGATACATCTCTTGCGGAGGATGGTTATGAATCGGATACGAGCAACCACGGTCAACATACATTATTCCGACTTCTAGGCCTGGTAAATCAAAGGCATCAGACAAAACGCATAGCGCTCTTTCTCTGCCTCTATCTTTCCAACGCTCAGACTCAACCCATCGCAATGACGATGCAAATTCAGTGAACTCACGTGCTCGAGGCGTGTCGCAGACATCGCCGAGGTTCTGTAAAGCAGTTAGCTGCTTAGCTTCATAAGCTATCGGTGCCGCTTTCTCGATCGCCGATCGAAGTTGCCAAGCACCTTCTTTTGCTATCGCTTCGCTCGGGAGTGAAATAGCGCTATCCGCCGCGCTGATTAACCAAGTGCGTATTTTGTCGTGGTCTTGAAGCACGTTCATAATCTCACCTGCAACCTCGAATTCTGAAATCATAAACGCTGGCGATCGAATCTCCTCTTTGTCGTTTCACCCTCTACATAAAACGTTTGCCTTTTATTACGATTAGCGCTGTGTCGTTTGTCACTTCTTAGACTTTCTACTTCTCTCATTCCTTATCGTGAAACCACTATGAAAAAGTCACTTTCGAAACTCACTTATAAAGCGCTCACAGGGAAAGAAGCTCCAAGCTTTTATGACTCCAAGAGAGCGCATCAAAATCAGCAACTAGGTCCTCGTAACTACTAGTCGCTTACAAAGCTTAAGTCGGTGGCCCCCCTTCCACCGGCTTTCTTAATAAGGATCGGCCACCTGCGCCGGTCCTTATTTATTTTTCATTAGTCAGGTTGCCGACCAGACGCCCAAAAAACGGTCATAGTTAAAGGAGTGACCTCGCCGGCGCTAGCCATAGACAGCTTTACGTGCCCATTTTTTCTACGGAAGCGAACACGTCAAGGGCTTTTCATTACTTACGAAACACTTGCGTATCGAACCCCATAGACTTTCAGTGAAGCCAACAAGTGCGGCTGCGCCTGTTGGCTTCACTGAAAGTCCTCACCCGATGATCTCATCCATCAGACGGTGGGGACTTTCACTTTTTCGTTCCAGATCACATCTCACGTCTCTCGCTAACAAATGAGCACCAGGGCTTTTTAATTCAATGCAGAGCTTCCGACTATGAGATTTAGATTAAATTTTCGTAGCGTTTGAGCTCAATTTGATTACCGTCTAAGTCGCGGATGTAGACCGCTGGGCCCCAGCCTTGAGCACCGTAGATGGATGTAAACTCTCGAACAGTTTCTACATCATCATGAGCTAAAAGGGTCTCTAGGTCGCCCTCGACATATAGGGCTATATGGTCGACATTTTCACCTGAACGTTCAGTTTCGAGAAGATCTATGATCGTGGTTTCATTTACCTTCATCGAGAGGAAGGGTGCCTTACCTGACTTCCACTCCTCATAGCGCAGTGGCTTCATCCCAAGCCGATCTCGGTACCAGCACATCGCTGTTTCAGCGTCGGAAACATTTATCACTAGATGATCTATTCCAATAACTTTCATTTTGGATAATCTTCCTAGGTCTCTTCTATCATTACTTCGCGTAGCTCTCGTTTTAATATTTTGCCGCTCGCATTACGAGGAAGCTGCTCGGTCACAAACTTCATGTGTGTAGGCACCTTAAACTTTGCGATTCGTTCTGATAGAAAGTCCTGCAGTTCCTTTGCATCAATACTCTGGCCAGCTTTTACCATCACCGTTGTCGCTACTTCTTCTCCTAATCGGTCATGTGGCACGCCATAAACCGCTGCTTCATAAACTCCTGGGTGCTCATATATAGCTGCCTCGACCTCGGCGCTGTAAATATTTTCCCCGGCTCTAAGCACCATGTCTTTGGCCCGATCAGCTACAAAAATAAACCCATCTTCGTCTAACCATCCAATATCGCCCGACCTAAGCCACCCATCGCTAATCGCCTCAGCAGTTTCGTCTGGTTTACCCCAGTAACCGCGAATAAGGTTGGCTCCGCGAAAACAAATCTCACCACGTTCATTGGGGCCTAAGACATTACCCTTTTCATCAATCACGGAAATATCCATCGACGGTGACGCTCGACCTGCTGAGGTGGGTTTCGCTATATAGTCATTACCGGAGTTTTGCGGTCCTAGCGCATTGGTTTCGGTCATTCCATAGCCAATACCTGGCCTCGCTGTATCAAACCCGTCTTCTATTCTTCTCACCAGCTCGGGCGGAGCAGGGGCGCCTCCGCCACTTACTGAGGATAAGCTCGAGGTATCTCGTCGAGCGAAATCCGGGCTTTCCATCAATTCCCAACTCATAGTCGGAACACCAACGAATGTGGTAATTTTTTCTCGTTCGATAAGCTCTAGAGCCCGGTCAGGGTCCCATCGATGCATCATCACCAATCGCGACCCACTGACGAAGGTTCCCATCATCACTGGAACTAAACCAGTCACATGAAAGAGAGGGACACACAAAATTACTGCAGGGTCACCTTCGCCAACCCCTACTTCGCCTCCAGATCCGGTAAGTTTTCCTATTTCTGCCCTGCATGCAAAACCGACTAAAGCGCTCAGTACTGCTCTATGCGTCGAGACCGCTCCTTTAGGAAATCCTGTAGTTCCAGACGTATACAAAATGGTGGCATCGTCGTCTGTATCGATACCTATTTCTGGCATCTCTGCGCCCATCTCGACGACATCTTCATAGCGATCAATCCCGGGAGGGAGCTCTCCAGTAACTCTTATGGCTATCGCTGCAGCATTAGCCGCTTTCAGAATCGGAGTAACTCGTTTCACACGTTCTTCATCAACGATGACAAGTTTAGAACCTGAATCTTTTAGTCCATATTCAAGCTCGTCGGTCACCCACCACGCATTTAACGCAACCGCGATCCCACCGATGGAGGTGATTGCAGCAAAAGCAACTATCCACTCTGGATAGTTGCGCATGGCAATCGCTACCCGATCACCTTTTTGAATTCCGTAGTTATGCACCAGCGCATGAGCGAGTCCATCTATATGTTCAACAAGATCGGTGTAACTCCAAGTTTCATCTTCATAAACTAAATATGGTTTATCGCCGTAGAGCCGGGCAATCATAAATAAGTCACGAAGTGAATTCGGGGTACGCGAATAGACTTTCGTCGGCAAACCCATTACTTCTTGCGTCGTAATCTCAAACGGGCAGCCAGGACCAGTGAGCGTCGAAACTGCTTCATCCCAAGTCATGTTCATATTCACGCAAGATAACTAACTATCGCTGTCTCAGGACCAAAAACCAAAAAAAAGGATCGTATCGGGACCAAAACCGGCGATATTCGCATGAAAAATGCAAAAGCCGCCTCTTCGGCGACGTGAAATGCAATTATAGCCTATCTAATTTTTCGTTTCCAGCGAAAAGCCTTTTTTTCGGTAGTCGCACGGATTTTCTTGATACCGCACCTCCCTATTCATCTTCTCCACTGGTATCCAAGGCAGTATTTGGCTAGCTTTTGTCACATGAGCACCCCTTCTTACGATTGGATCGCCCACCATGCCTTAGTGCGCGGCGATAAATTAGCAGTCCACGACCTAGATTCAGGTCGTAAATTCACTTATACAGAGATGAATGAACGAACCAGCCGGCTTGCGACAGCGTTACGATCAGAATTCAACATCGAGCGAGGCGACAGAGTCGCAGTTCTGGCAGAAAACGATAGCAACACCCTCGAGGTCCAATTCGCTTGCTGGAAGCTCGGAGCCATATTTGTGCCACTTAACTGGCGGCTAACCATCCCAGAGCTCGAATACATAGTTGGTGATGCGGAACCAAAGGTGCTTTTCCATGATGATCCCCTTTGTGAACACAGCATAGAACTCTCTCAGATTTGTGACATCGCTCATCGCGTAACCTGGGGTCGGTCTATCGAGGAAGCCGCAGCTTACGAAGAAGTCTTATCTCTTCATGAACCTCTAGACACGTGCGTTGAGTGCACCCACGATGACCCTCTCACCATCATGTATACCTCTGGGACTACAGGCCGGCCTAAAGGAGTAATAATTACTCAAGGAATGACTTTCTGGAACGCTGTTAACTGCGTCGAGTTTTATTCCCTAAGCGAATCAATGACCAATATTGTTTTCTTACCTCTGTTCCACACCGGTGGGTTGAACGTCTTCACAAACCCCGCATTTCATTTTGGGGGGACCAATCTAGTAATGAAAACGTTTGAACCTTCCAAAGCCTTAGCTCTACTCACTGATCCAGAGATAGCTATCACTCACTTGATTGGCGTTCCCGCTAATTGGCTTTTCATGAGCCAAGTTCCTGAATTTAAAGATGCTTCTTTCCCCACGATAGTTGCTCCTTCAGTCGGAGGTTCACCAACTCCAGTCCCCCTTATCGAAGCATGGGCGGAAAAGGGTTTACCTCTTCAACAAGCATTTGGCATGACAGAAACCAGTCCGCTTGTGCTGGCACTCCCAGCTGACAAATGTACTGAAAAAATTGGTTCTGCTGGGCTGCCTGGAATGCATACTGCAGTCCGGATCGTCACCGAGGATGGGCGCGAAGCCGAAATAGGCGAAAATGGAGAACTCTGGTGCAAAGGACCCAACATCACTCCAGGATATTGGAACAATCCTCAAGCAACAGCAGAGTCTTTCGAAGATGGCTGGCTAAAAACAGGTGATGCGGCACGACGCGACGAGGATGGCTTTTATTACATCGTTGACCGTTGGAAAGACATGTACATATCAGGCGGAGAAAACGTATATCCCGCAGAAGTGGAGAGCGTCATATATCAGCTTCCGCAAATCAGCGAGGTTGCAGTAATCGGCATCCCTGACGAAAAGTGGGTTGAAGCTGGTCGCGCTATCGTCGTCGTTAAACCTGACGAGTCTGTTACCGAAAGTGAGATCATAAATCACTGCAGGGAAAACCTCGCTCGTTTCAAAGTCCCCCAGTCAGTAATATTCATTGACGAGATTCCCCATAACGCGACAGGAAAAGTACTAAAACGAGAACTTCGTGATCAGCATAGCGATGTATAGGAGAAGCTAAATGAGCTATCCCGGGGGGCCATTAGCAGGTATTAAAGTTCTAGACGCGGCTGGGATGATCGCAGCACCCAGCGCTTGCGCTCTCATGGCTGACATGGGCGCAGATGTAATAAAGCTGGAGCCCCCCCATGGAGATCTCTTACGCGGGCTTATCGAGTTTCCCGACGGCCCGGATCCTTGGTGGGAACTTGATAATCGAGGGAAGCGCGGTATCGCCATTGATCTTTCGAAAGCCGAAGGCCGAGCCACTACCCACGCCATAGCCAAAAGTTGTGACGTTTTTGTAACGAACTTCACTAAAGAACGACAACAACGCTTCGAACTTACGCCAGATGATCTCCGAAAAAATCACGTAGAACTCATTCACACCAGTCTTACCGGGTATGGAAGCACAGGCCCTGATCAAAGCCGTTTAGCTTTTGACCACACCGCATTTTTTAGTCGCGGTGGGGTTCTCGATATTATGGGAGAACCCGGTCAAACTATTCCGGCCGGAAGAGCTGGCCAAGGCGACCACACTACCTCGCTAGCAATCTTATCCTCAATTCTACTTGCCTTACGAGAACGCGACTTGACAGGAATAGGACAGGCCATCGAGGTAGCGCTGATGCAGACAGCAATGTGGACTCTTGCCTCAGATCTTTCTCTTGCTTTAGCGACAGGTGAAATTCCCGAACCCCGTCTCCGTATCGAAACTCCGAGCCCTTTAGTTGGCCGGTTCAAGTGCGCTGACGATCGGTGGATAATGCTAACAATGGCACCTGAAGGCCGTTACTGGGAAAGATTCTGTAATGCGATCGACAAAACTGAATGGATATCGGACCCTAGGTTCGTTTCCTCTGAGTCAAGAGCAGAGCGCGGGGCGGAACTGATGTTGATGTGCGACGAAGTTTTCTCGCATAAAGACAGAGACACCTGGGGTCATCTGTTTGACGATGCGCAACTTATATGGGGAGCGGTGCATTCACTTACTGAAGTTATCAACGATCCTCAAGCCGAGGCTCTCGAGGCTTTTGTAGATATCAAAGACTTCGAGGAGCCACTCAGAACAGTCGCAGGCCCATTTCACCTAGCCGATTCTGACATACGTGTGCGTGGGCGAGCACCTAATCATGGGGAGCACACACACGACATTTTGTTAGAAGTTGGCTTCACTGAGCAGCAAATTCACGATTTATTGGAGAGTAAGTCCGTTTCCTAAGATCACTTCATCCACGCACAGAAACTAAACACAAACGTTCACGCCTTTTCGGTTCACTAACCAATACGGCATTTTCGTCTGAGCATCTATCAGCTAAACGAAAATCCAATATTTCTACGATTTCGCCATCGTTGTCCCATGCGCATGGGACAACTCTTACGGTACTATTTTCTCGCAAACGTACACATTCTTGTTTCTCAGGTATCCGCGATGTCGGCAATGGTTGACTACGAGAATTGGAAGCAAAAGCCGAAAAAACGAAAATGCCAACTCCTATGAGTCCGACAGCCAACCAAGGCAGCGCTCGCAAGAAAAAAGCGAATAACCAGCTACTCGTCACTAACAGCTGAGCAGTTTCTGAACCATCTTCATCTATTTCCCATCCCTCATCAATGTCTTCAATCGGGATTTCTTTGCTCTGCGCACGGTCCGCTTGTTTAATTGCTCTGCGACGTTCACGGTCATAGCTAGCTTTTAGCTCTTCGGACCCAAGCACCCTCCATGCTTCGTTTATACGTTGCATCTTTTCTTCAGCTTTAAGTCGAACAGCAGTGGAAGCATCCAAAAGAGTGTCGGGGTGATTCAGCCGAGCGGCTTGCACCCAGGCACGACGAATGTCCTCGTTACTAGCGCTCGGGTCGAGGCCTAACTCTGCATAAAAATCGACTCCGGTACCCACTTAGGACCTCCAAGTCGAAAGCTACTCGATCAATGATCCATCGGGACGCTACGTTGGTCGACATGGAAGGATTGTCTTGCCCAGCATGCGGTGAAGAGGAACTACTCAGTGGAGTACCTCATGCAGACAGCATCGAAGTTAGCTGCGAGCCTTGCGGGCAGAAATGGTATCGAGACCCTCAGGCTCTACCGAATTGTGATCGCTGCGATGGTAACGACATGGAAGGCGCTGTCAAAGCAGTCGTTGAAAAATCTCGAGGCAGTCAACTTTCAATTGTCGCCACCCAAGTCGTGTACTTGTGTCGCGAATGTGACGCTACAATTTTAGCGTCATACAGGATAGGAAGAAGCCCGTTAATGCCTGGTGAACTACCAACTACCTGAATTCTGATTTAGGTCTAGCTCGACCCATCACCTAACCACTCTTGTTCAGCTAGAACTCTTTCAAGCACCAAATGATCTTTTTCATTTTGGATTCGCTGCAAATAATATTCGTTCTCGAAAAGAGCAAGCAGCGCGCCATCGCTTCTGCCTAGAACAGTGGCCCCTGGGAGCCTACGAATCTCAGCTGCGGATTCTGCATCGGTTCGGCGCGCAACGTTAAATGGTGCATTCGTAAGTATGACCGGCGCACCGAACTCATTCTCAAGTCGGTGAGTAGCTACTTCAAACTGCATCATTCCAACCGCTGCAAGCGTCGGCTCCACATCGCCAACGTCGGGGTCACGAAGAACCTGAATGACTCCTTCTTCGTCTAACTGAATTAAGCCTCTTCTAAATTGCTTAAATCTACTCGTGTCTGTCACACGGATACGCCGAAAAATTTCTGGTGCGAATGAAGGAATAGTAGGAAATTTTATTAGTTCCTCCCCGTAAAGTGTGTCTCCAACTCGAACATCCATTGCATTAACTAGCGCAACCACATCACCTGGCCACGCTTCTTCCACAGTTGAGCGATCCGACCCAAACATGGTGTGCGCATACTTAGTCGCAAAAGGCTTTCCTGTCCTACTTTGCGTGACATTCATACCTCGTTCGAATCGTCCCGAACATACCCGCACATACGCAATCCTGTCTCGATGAGACTTATCGGTATTCGCTTGAACTTTAAAAGCAAACGCCGAGAATCCTGCATCAACTGGTTGCGGGACGTTATCAACATCTAATCGTGAACTCGGAGCAGGTGCCAGATCAATAACAGCGTCAAGAAGCAGGCGGACTCCAAAGTTCGTCAACGCCGAGCCGAAAAAAATGGGTGTGACTTCTCCCGCCAAGAAACCCTTGTAGTCAATCTCACTGCCTAAAGCATCTAAAAGCTCAACTTCTTCTCTGGCCTCATCCCAACCTGAAACCGAGTCGTCTAGGTCAGAAAGTTCTATTCGCTCTTCGAGCGACTCAGTAGCACCACGAGCGGTTCGGTCATAGCGAATGAATTGTGAAGTAGAGCGATCTACGATCCCACGCAAATTGCCAGGCACTCCAACAGGCCAGGACATCGGCATTGGCCGCAACTGCAGCATGCTTTCGATCTCATCAATTAGCTCCAACGGGGCTCTACCAGGACGGTCACACTTGTTTACAAAAGTTAGGATTGGAATTTCGCGCTGTCGGCACACTTCAAAAAGTTTTAAAGTCTGTGGCTCGATTCCTTTCGATCCATCAATAACCATGACAGCTGCGTCAGTAGCAGCAAGTACCCGGTAGGTGTCCTCACTGAAATCTCTATGACCTGGAGTGTCCAGCAGATTCACGATGCAATCTTTGTAATCAAACTGAAGCGCAGTCGATGTTATAGATATACCTCTTTTTTGTTCCAGCTCCATCCAATCTGAAGTTGCGGAACGTCTACCCGAGCGTGCTTTAACTGATCCCGCTACTGCTATTGAGCCTGAATACAAAAGAAACTTCTCTGTCAACGTCGTCTTGCCTGCATCAGGATGACTGATTATCGCGAACGTTCGGCGGCGAGCAGCTTCTTCTCTAACTCGTTCAGACATACTCACTGAGTCGATCGTAGAAGAACAACGACCGAACAGCACGCTCTTAGGAAGACTTCACAGAAACCAATTTGGAACAAAACTAAAATTAGCAGGGCTTTTGGTGCGGTTCAGATGGCAAGATGTGCCTTTAGATAGTAAACGTCGCGGCAGGGAGACCCCATGAAACTAGCAACTGGAGCAGGGTATTGGGCCGCAGGGCCGCCTAAAGATGCTCTCGAAACTCTGATGAAAGCCGAAGAGTTAGGGTTTCATTCATTTTGGACTGCCGAGGCTTACGGATCAGATGCTCTAACTCCCTTAGCCTGGTGGGGAAGCAACACGGAATCTATTCAATTGGGCACAGGAATCATACAGATGTCAGCTCGGACCCCGGCTGCAACCGCTATGGCAGCTATCACTATGGATCATCTCAGCAACGGTCGATTCATTTTGGGGTTAGGAGTAAGCGGCCCACAAGTTGTTGAAGGTTGGTACGGCCAGCCCTACCCGAAGCCGCTTGCTAGAACAAGAGAGTACATCCATATCGTCCGAGAGATTTGTGATCGGGAGAAACCGGTCGAATTCATCGGCGACCATTATCAGATGCCCCTACCGGGTGGGCTCGGACTAGGCAAACCTCTCAAATCGACTGTTCATCCGCTTCGTAAAACAATTCCAATTTATCTCGGAGCAGAGGGCCCGAAGAACGTTGCTCTCGCCGGAGAGCTATGTGACGGTTGGCTTCCATTATTTTTCGCTCCGAAGGACAATCATTTTTACGCTGATGCCCTCAACGAAGGGTTCACTGCTGCAGGCAAGCCTCGGATAGGACCTGATGGTAAAATTCCTGATAGTAACGACTTCGAGGTTGTATGCCCCGTGAGCATCATTCCAGATAACGACATAGAGAAAGCAGCTGACAAAGTCCGACCCATGCTCGCCTTATATATGGGTGGTATGGGCGCTAAGGGAGCGAATTTTCACTACGACGTTTTTTGTCGAATGGGATATCAAGATGTCGCCGATAAAGTTCAAGAACTTTATTTGCAAGGGAAAAAAGCTGAAGCTTCGGCAACCATTCCCCTGGCATTGGTCGAAGAAGTGGCTCTGGTTGGTCCTCTCGGCAAGATCACAGAAGATTTAACGAAATGGGAAGATACAGTCGTGACAACTCTTCAAGTAAGCGGCTCTCCTGCTCTACTCGAAACAATCGCTGAGGTAGTACTTTCATGAATTCAATCAATCCTCGAACTCCCGTCTTAGTTGGAGCAGGTCAATTTCTCCAAAAGCCCGAGAATCCTGTAGATGCAATCGAGCCGGTCGCCATGATGCAAGCTGCACTCCAAGCTGCAGCTCAAGACGCTGGGGCCGCTTCGCTTCTCACCGACGCGACTCATACCTGGATCGTTAAAGGAGCATGGCCATATCCCGATCCCGGCGGCCTTCTGCGCGATAGATTCAAAAACAATAGCCGCACAGGACTATCGACTGACGGAGGAAACACACCTCAATCGCTTGTAAACAAAGCATGTGTCCGAATCAGTAATGGAGAAGCAAACATAGTTCTTATAGCTGGCGCTGAAGGCATCTGGAGCCGCCGCAGAGCGAAACGGGCCGGTGAACGC
>DMOB01000267.1:0-4326 GCA_003452475.1 Acidimicrobiaceae bacterium
CTGGACCAGAACCAGTTGTGTTACCAATTACACCATCCCCGATCAAGATGGTTTTGCGTTTACTTATCTTGAGTATTGTACCTAACCTTTCGCTGACCACAAATCAGTAAAATTCCTAATAACTATAAGGTTCTAGAGTCATTTTCTTAATGCAATGCTCTTTAAAGCTTTATCTAAACGACTTGTAACGACATCTCTTCCAAGTATCAACATCGATTCAAACAAAGGTGGTCCTATAGACCGGCCCGTTAACGCCATCCGCACCGGTGCTTGAGCTTTCCCCAACTTAAGCTCATATTTCTGCCCAATATTTAAAAGAGTTTCATGAAGCGCGGAAACAACCCACTCAGTTTCTTTGTACTCCACTAACGCATCCTCGAGAATCAAGACCGACGTTGGGTTAGTCATAATTTTGTCCCAAGCGCTGCTATCGATTATTGGTTCTTCCAAAAAAAAGAAATCAAGTTGAGCAGGAGCCTGCTCCAAGAGCTTCGTCCGTTGTTGTATTAGCGGAGTCATGGCGGCAAGATCTTCTACTGAGATGTCCTTGCCCCAACTCTCATTCTCAACCCAGGGCTGCACAGCGCAAGCAAACTGTTGATTAGACATTGCCCTGATGTAGTCGCCGTTAACAGCTTCAAGCTTCTTAATGTCGAACATGGCGGATGACCCATTCACGTCGCTCAGTTCGAACAAACCAACAATCTCTTCTATCGGGCGGACTTCAACGTCGTCAGGGGGACCCCATCCTAGCAAGGCCAAGTAGTTGGCCATAGCAGAACCCAAAACACCATGACTCTGGTAGCTCTCTAGAGCAACATCGTCACGCCTTTTGGACAATTTTTTACGTTGGCTATTAACGATTAACGGAAGATGCGCAAAAACCGGCAATTCTAACGATCCGAGTGCCTCCCTCAACAAAATAATCTTGGGCGTCGCATTCAAAAGGTCTTCACCTCGAACTATGTGCGTTATTTTCAGGTCTAGGTCATCTACAGCGTTAGCCGTAAAGAAAGTCGCCGTCCCATCGCTTCGGCGCACTACAAAGTCTTCGATATGCTCATTTTCAAACTCAACTAATCCTCGAACCTCATCATGCCACTTTGTAACCCCTTGGTCAGGCACTCTAAATCGCACTGCCCCATCGGCGACATACGCAACATCATCTGCCAACCATTTTTCGACTGCCGCGTCGTATAACAATGCTCGCTCGCTTTGTCTAACGGGCTCCCCATCCCAGTCAATTCCTAACCAGTCAAGTGATCGATAAATATTGTCAATTAATTCGGGGCGTGCAAGCTCAGCATTAGTGTCTTCTATTCGCAGAACCAACTCCCCGCCTGTATGCCTGGCATAGAGCCAATTGAATAGGGCAGTCCGCGCCGAACCTAAATGCATGTAACCGGTCGGAGCAGGAGCAAAACGAAGACGTGTGGAACTCACTTCTTCTAGGCTACGCCCACATTCGGCAACTCAAACCACTTCGCTTTATACCTCTCTACCAAAAAAATTCAGGAGCAGAGTCTGATCGTCAGCATCAAACTCCGACTTGATCGGAGGGTCGTACAGTTCTGGGAGTTTTGCAAGATTTTCTTGACGACCTCTACTCCAAGTTTGGATACCTAAAACAAGTTCAGAATCGATTACCGGGTCAACACCAAGACCTACAGCCAAGTCCCATGCATGTATCGCTAAGTCACAAGTTCTCTGACAAATATACTCCTTGACTGTGATCTCACCATTCCATGACCATACGAGCTCGTCTAAATTAGCCCTCGAGAATGCCGTCACTGCATCGCTCCATGACTCTTCCCAAACCATTTCAGGATCGCCTGTAATTACATCGCCACTCAGCCCACCAACTTGATCAGCCCGAGTCCCCGAGAGTAACAACGGCACCCACAGATTTTCCTTGACGTTGTGATTAACGAGATCATAAACATCCCACTCTTCGCACGGAGTTGATGCTTCCCAATACTCTGCCTGAATTTGCCTAACTCGAAAATCAAATTCAGCTACTGCTAATTTGTGCAAACGAAGCCAATCGGGTTCAGCTAACACTGCCCTGTGCCGCAGTTCGGATCATTTGGATCTACCCAACCAGTGGTAGACCTGCCATGTTGCGCTAATAATCTTTCGGTTGGTGGCGTTGCCAGGTCTACCGGGGAACCGTCGATGAAAGGCCAGATAGAAACTTCTGGCGCCGCTGCGACTATGTGATCTACTAACAGATCGTCCAAGCCCGCTCCAGCTTTAATAGCCTGTTGTAAATCATGCCCCAAAAGCGTCAACTCAACGATCCTAGTCCATAGGAGTTCTCTTTTTTGTGGGCTAAAACCTGCTCCATGATCAAGTCCGGCCACCACCGCCAAAACCGTCCGAACACTTTCGACAACCACTTCCGTCGGGTCTAGGCCTAAGACAACGGGCGTAGGCTTATTTTGACCTGTTAATTCTGCAGCTGTTTCCAGATTTCCGGTGGCCGCTCTACTCAACAAGTCTCCGACCGTAAAATTTTGCATCGGAAACGCTAGGGGCATCGGCAAGTGTCCCCATGCTGGGAGTCTTAGCCTCGCAGCAAAGTCAGTACAGGCCCTCCTATGTAACCTCAGCAACTCTCGGTCCGGAGTGATATCCGTCATGGTAGCTCCAGCAGAGACGTCCAGTCAGCTTCATGACGGCTCTCTATTTCCTCAGGTGTAAGCCGAAGGGTTGTTTCCGGGACCAGCGCAACTAGATCCCTTAAATCCTGATAGCCGTGGCGCTGTCTGACTCCTTTGAAACGTTTCAATCGATAGTCCAAAAGGTCCGATTGAGGTGAGTCACCTAAAAACCCCCATAAGCGATAAGCAATGTCTAAATCATGAATCACTGGAGCTCGCCCATAAATTGAGGCTCGCTTCAAAGCAATCTGGATGCAGCCTTTTTCAACATCATTAGAATCCTCACCTTCTTTGAGGAAAATTCTTTCTTTGACTAGTCGAGATAACCTCAAAACATAGCCTTGGTCCGGTCCCTGGTACCCCAGAGCTTGACCTTGAGGCTGGTTATCCACTAATTCCCCCGGGCGAACAGTGACCCATCGCCCCGGCACAGTATCTGGAGATCGATATGATCTGGTTGCTGTATTAGGTATCTGCGGAACGTGTCGTGGGGCTGCCATCAGATTCAGTCTAGAGAACTTGTTGCCACAGAGCGATGACGATAGAGCGCATATATCAAAGCATCTCTAAGCGCTAGCCAAGATGCTTCAATAATATTTTCCGAAACACCTATTGTTGTCCAGGATATCTCCCCATCTGCTGAATCTATGAGAACGCGTGTCGTAGCACCAGTTCCTTTTTCCGTCTCCAGCACGCGTACCTTGTAATCAGTCAAACGTACTTGGTCAAGCTCCGGATACACGTCAATTACTGCATTTCGAAAAGCCTTATCCAAAGCATTAACGGGCCCATCGCCCTCGCCCACAGTCAAAATTCTTTCATTATCTACAACGATTCTCAGCGTGGCTTCCGTATCGAACGTGCTATCTCTACCTCGCTCCACGACGACCCGAAACGATTCTACGTCAAAGTAATTAAATGTTTCTCCTGCAGCTCTCAACAGAAGAAGCTCAAGAGATGCATCAGCTACCTCAAAGTGATACCCCTGGTGTTCCAACTCTTTAAGCTCGTCGACCACGCCAGCCAAAGCTCGATCGTCTATTTTTATGCCTAACTCTTCAGCTTTCAATTCGACAGATGCCTTACCAGAAAGGTCGCCAAGCAGGAATCGCGTTGAATTTCCAACGGAGGCCGGGTCAACGTGTTCATAGCTATCGGGTCGTCTCGCAATTGCGCTGGTGTGTAATCCCGCTTTATGCGCAAATGCAGACGTACCTACATAAGGCTGTTGATGCTGAGGCGGCATATTCATAAGCTCTGCGACATGGTGAGAAACTGATGTAAGTCGTTCGATTCCAGCTTGAGACAGCGTCTCAATACCCATTTTTAAACTTAGGTTTGGTATCACAACCGTGTTATCACAATTACCAGTTCTTTCTCCGTAACCATTAATTGTGCCTTGTACGTGAGTCGCTCCCGACAAAACTCCAGATATCGCATTCGCCACGGCACAACCGGTGTCATTTTGGGTATGCATACCAATTTGGATATCCCCAAAATGGCTCACCACTTCAGCAACAATTTTCTCAACCTCGTGAGGTAATGAACCGCCGTTGGTGTCGCACAACACCAAGCAGTCTGCTCCTTTGATTGCTGCAGCTTCTAGAACTTGCAAAGCGAATTCAGGATTTCGCTTGTAACCATCAAAAAAATGTTCAGCATC
>DMOB01000113.1:0-3257 GCA_003452475.1 Acidimicrobiaceae bacterium
GGATACTGGTACCCATGAGGGAGCGCTAGTCGAAGCTTCAAGCGTCATTTGGCGACCGGCAGAATACAGACATGAAAAAATTGTTATCGCGTCAGCAGGCACAGCGGACCTTCCAGTCGCTGAAGAATCTGCTGCTATCTTGCGGGCCTACGGCATTCAACCAATTCACGTAGCTGACATTGGTGTAGCTGGATTGCATCGATTCCTTGCGGAATTAGACAACCTTATTGATGCCGACATTGTAATTACCATTGCTGGGATGGAGGGAGCTCTAGCAACTGCTGTTGGAGGCGTCACCGCTGCTCCTGTTATAGCTGTACCGACTAGTGTTGGTTATGGAGCGGGTCTTAACGGAGTGACGGCATTACTAGCGATGCACGCCGCCTGCGCTGCAGGAATAACGGTTGTCGGCATAGATAATGGTTTTGGAGCTGCAATGGCGACAATCAGGATTCTTGATATGAGGCGTAAAAAATGACCGAACGTATCATCGCTTGGTTTAATCCTTTTTCAGGTATTGCCGGTGACATGACCTTAGGTTCACTGCTCGATGCTGGAGCTGACCTTAATTTCGTAATAAATATTTTAAATAATTTAAACCTTGATAATTGGGATCTGAAAGCAAAAATCGTAGACCGAAATGGTCTCGCAGCAACACACGCTGTAGTTACTACCTCTGAAGAACACCATCATCGCCGTTGGAAAGATATCCAAAAAATTCTCCAATCAGCTGACATACCCGACAGGGTAAAAATTCGCGCGCTTGAGATTTTCGAAGCGCTTGCAAAATCAGAAGGGGCCGTACACGGCATACCTGCTGATGAAGTTCATTTTCACGAAGTCGGTGCCCTTGATGCCCTAATCGATATTGTAGGCTCCTGCGCCGCTCTAGAATCATTGGCAGTCACGGAAGTACATGTCGGCCCCATCGCCATGGGGATCGGCACTGTTACAGCAGCACATGGTGTAATTCCAAATCCGCCGCCGGCGGTGATTCACCTCTTGAACAAATTCCTAACAATTGGCGTTGACCTTGATGTCGAATTAACAACCCCAACTGGAGCGGCAATTGTTAGCGCTCTTGCAATCAGTTCCGGTCCGATGCCTTCAATGACAATTACCGGGTCTGGGTACGGTGCAGGAACCAAAAATTTTCCAGACCGGCCTAACGCCACTCAAGTCATTATCGGAAGATGCTATTCCGATAATGACTTAAGTAATAACTCTGCAGAAATTTTGACTGAGTTAACCACAAATATCGATGATGTAACTGGCGAATATCTCGCGCACGCGATGACTAAACTTAAAGAGGGTGGTGCTCTAGATGTCTGGCTTACACCAATCATCATGAAGAAAAGTAGACCAGCGAACACCCTGAGTATTTTGGCCAAAAACTCTGACGCTTATGCTCTCACTGAAATTCTTTTTCAGCTCACTGGAACTTTGGGAATACGAAAATCAGAGGTTTACCGCATCACCCAAGAAAGACAAATAATTCAGATTCAAATTGAGGGTCAAACTATCGACGTAAAAGTAAGCGCAAACCGAATCAAAGCCGAATTTGAACACGTTCTAGCTGCAGCAGAGGTACTCGGACTTTCTCCAATAGATATTGCCAGACAAGCTGAACAAGTAGCAGCAAATCAACTTGCTTAAGCACGCACGCCTTTACCCGAACCACCTTTAAGCTTTAGGCGGACCCGCCGATGTAAATTTAGTTCCATCAGGATCACTGACCCAATCAGCTTCAAGGCCCCACTCATCTTCGAAGACAACTTCACTGATTGGGCGTCTTCTGACGGGTCCGTGGTGACCTAATGGCTTCCCCATTGGGATAGTAGCGTGGATAGCAACACCATCCGGAATTGCTAATAATTCGCGAAGTTCTTCTTCTACTTCAACATGCCATCCCGTTATGACACCTCCATAGCCCAGAGCTCGCGCCGCTAACATCAAATTCTGGACTGCAGGAAAGACGGACGCACCTTCAGCATAATTTTCTGGCCGATACCTAATTAAACAAGCCAAAATAATGACAGGAGTTTGCTCAAAATGGTCTACAAAATGTTGCATTGTTCGAGCCATTCGAGCTTTAGATGAATTGGCATCAACACCTGAACCGGATTGGTAACCATCATTTATTTTTTTTGTTTCCCAACCAGCCCTAAAAGAAGCCCCCAACAGCGCTTTCGCAAGTTTCGCTTTTGGTCCATCACGTAAGACAACAAATCTAAACTTTTGACGATTGGACCCCGACGGAGCCCTCCCGGCGTGCCAGAGAATTGTACTCAAATCTTTTTCAGGTATCGGCTCAGCTTTATAACGGCGAATAGCCCTCGTAGTTGCTAGACCTTCCAACAGCGATAGTTCAGACAATTTAATTCCCTCTTGTTTCATCTAAAAGTTCGACAACATTTACAATTCCTTGCTCCGTAACTAAACCAACAATGCGCCCTCCCGTATCAACAACGGGGTATATATCCAAATGAGTTTGTTCCATGGCTGCGCTCACTTCACGCACGGTCCACGAAAGTCTTGCAGGTTCTATATCTTTGATCATTAAGTCAGCACACTTTAACGAAGACCATTGGTCTCGGTCCACTTCACCAGCATCGGCAACTCTGATAATCCCTAGAAATTTCCTATCTTCGCCGGCAACTAACGCTTCAAGTTGCTTTTCCGGGAATGCAACACCCCACACAAACTCGGAGACAGACTCATCTGGACCTACCAAATTAAATTTAGATTGCATAACTGAAGTCACGGGCATCAAGAACCTTCGTTCGAGATGACCAGTGCGAGTATCGCGTTGAAACCCCGAAACCGATGAGTTCCCTACAACAACCTGACTCACTGCTACGGCAATAAGTCCTGGGACTACAAACGAAGGTGCTCCAGTCGACTCAGCGACAAACATTACAGCCGTTAAAGGAGTTCGGTACCCTGCCGCTAGAAAAGCTGCCACTCCAATAAATGGGAAAAATGCAAGAGACTCAGCACCAACATCAACCCATCCTCCAACTATTCGTCCGATAATCAGCCCAAAAACTGCAAGAGGAATAAATACCCCGCCCACCCCACCTGCAGCAATTACCGTGGAAGTTGCACAAACTCGAACAACAAGCAGTAAACCCAGCAACCACAATGACTCGTTTGGGTTCAGGACCCAACTCAACAAACGTCCTTCAGCCGTTGGGCCAAGCGACAAGGGAGCAGCAAAAACTAAGTCACACAGGACCACTAAAGCAGCTGCTACA
>DMOB01000328.1:0-2874 GCA_003452475.1 Acidimicrobiaceae bacterium
CCCTCGGGCACAGATCTAGATGAAAAAGTTTCTGCTCAGAGTGAAAAAGCCATGTATGACTCGGATCTCCTGCTGATGCTTGTTGATGCGACTACAGGAATTACAGAAGAAGACAGCCGTATCGCTAGCCTGCTTCGTCGTATCGATACTAATGTTCTGCTGGTGGTTAACAAGGTTGATCATTCAGGACGCGACCTTGACGTATGGAATTTTATGGGCCTAGGTCTAGGGGAACCATTTGCGGTTTCCGCCCTTCATAGCCGTTATACAGGTGATTTGTTGGATCGTATAGTCGAACTGTTGCCATCTGAGGCTGATGATGAAGATGTCCTATCGAGCCTAGAGATAGAAGATGATGGCGTTCCTGGAGTAGCAATCGTGGGACGTCCGAACGTCGGAAAATCTACATTGTTTAATCGGATGATCGGCGATGAGCGTTCTGTGGTGCATGACATGCCAGGTACTACACGAGATGCAATAGATACAGTGGTCGATACTGATTTAGGTCCGGTTCGTTTCATAGATACTGCGGGCATGAGAAGGAAAGCTCGCGTAGATGATGACACCGAGTACTATTCGAATCTTCGCGCCTTGAGAGCATTGGATAAGGCTGATGTTGCACTCTTGGTTATTGACGCTAGCGAAGGAGTTACTGCTCAGGACCAACGTCTGGCTGAGAGAGTGGATGGAGCCGGATGCCCAATTGTGGTCTTGATGAACAAGTGGGAGGTGCTTGACCAAGAACAAAAAGATGAAGTTATGTATCAGGTAGGCCAACGGTTACATTTTTTAGGAGAATCGCCAATACTGCGAATAAGCGCCCGCACAGGTCAAGGTGTTCACCGGCTGATACCGGCTCTTGAGGCAGCTATAGATGCATATGAGACTCGGGTTCCAACCCGCAAAGTTAACGAAGTGATTCAACTAGCGCAGTCAGCTCAGCCGGGGCCACATGGGGCTCGAGTCCTCTACGCTACACAAGGAGCAGCTGAACCTCCTACGTTCACTTTGTTCTCAAATAAAGAGATACCGGCGAGTTACATGAGATATTTGGAACGCAAACTTAGAGAAGCATTCGATTTAGGGGCAACGCCTATACGCATGCGTGTCCGCAGGCGGGGATAGCGGGAACTATGCCTATCGCTATCGTAAATGGATTTTAGTTGTGCCTTGGTGTGAGTCTTGTGAGCGTCACGTAGACAAAGGACTGTTGAGCAGCCAAGGTGGCTGCCCTTCTTGTGGGAAGCAGATTGGTGAACCATCTAAGCGACCAAGCACACCGTGGCATTTCTGGGTAGTTGTGGCGGGAGCTGCAATCTATCTAGGCTGGCGGGCCGTCGAACTAGTAGTTTGGATTATTCAACAGCTGTTAGAAGCAGCCGGCTGAATTAATACGCTCGCCGCTGAAGATTTTCTACTCTTCAGCGGCGCTATGGTAGGGGTGTGCCCGGGCTGTGGCGCAGCTTGGTTAGCGCACTTGTCTGGGGGACAAGGGGTCGGAGGTTCAAATCCTCTCAGCCCGACTTTGACTGTTTCGATAATGTTTGCGGTGGTTCAGCAAAAACATTCATCAAAAGTGAGAAAATTTATGAGCACCAAAAAATTTATAGATTGGCCGATTTATCAGCGAACATGATTTGAAGCATCAGAGGCACAGAAGCATTCCAAAAAATTAAATGAACTTTGAGTGAAGGCGAAGTACTGATAGTTCTGAGTATCTTGAGGGTGATAGTTGGCAGCCCATGAAGCAAATCTGCGCTACCAAGAGAAAGCTAACAATATGTTTCGACTGCGTGAAGCGATTCTTCATAAGTAAGCGTATTTAGATATGCATCTGCGGTCCTGCATCAAATTCGCCCTGCGGAATAATATGGAAGCAGAAATAAGCTTTGTGGGCGAGTAGCCCATACGGGCATGACTATTCGAATAGATAGGCGCCTATAAGCTATTTTTGACCAACGGAAGCGTGGGTGGCTGCGGGGTGTGGACGCAGCTTCTGCCATTGTCGCACAACTATTTTTATGAACATTTCGAGACTCATTAGATTGCATAGCTGGAATGAGTCCGCAAGGGGTCGGAGGCTCGAATACTCTCATAGCTATGTCCCTTGCTGTTTAGTGGCCCTAAACCCAATCAATCTTTATCGGTTCCGCATGTTGGCATTGATCTGTTCTAGCGACTCGTTAAGAGCCTTAAAAATATTTTGAGGATCGGTAGCCATTGTTATCAAACCTCGCGATTTTTCTTTAATGAAGCCCTGTGCATGGGCGACATCCAAAAAATTAATAAACGGCTGCCAAAAAATTTGAGGGCCTAGCAGCGTAGTTGGTAGAGAATGGATCCCCAGCTGCGTCCACGTCAATGTTTCAGTCAACTCTTCGAGGGTTCCGAAACCACCGGGAAGGGCAATGGCTCCATCCGAAAGCTCGTACATCAATGCTTTGCGTTCATGCATGGAGTCTACGACGTGGAGTTTGGAGAGTCCTTGGTGAGAAACATCCATCGAGAATGTATTTGATGGGTAAACACCAACTGCGTCACCACCCGCTTTGATCACCGAGTCAGAGAGTATCCCCATAAGACCAACGTTGCTTCCGCCAAATACTAAAGTGACCTTATTTCTGGCGAGGTATTGACCTAAGTCGTAAGCAAGAGCGCTGTATATTGAACCGTTCCCACTTGATGAGCCGCAAAAAACGCTAAGTGCATTGTATTTCGTTGAGGCATCCATGAGTTGAATTCTCGCTTTCATAAGCTGTCTATCAGGAATGTTGGTATTGCTCTCACGCAATTTCGTTGAGCATCAGGAGATTAAATCATCGCGTTATTCATTCATGCTTTTCGCTAATTCAATAGCGTCAGCCCAGGAGCCAT
>DMOB01000206.1:0-4405 GCA_003452475.1 Acidimicrobiaceae bacterium
TTCGTCTATCTACCCGATCAGCCAGAGCACCTGCCCAAAGTACAAGAAGAAAAGTAGGCAGAAATTCAGCTAAGCCAACCAACCCAATGTCTAATTCGCGCCCCGTAATGTCATATACATAGATGCCAAGTGCGATTGCGAGAGTCACTGCGCCAGACATTCCGCAGGCTCGCGAGATTAAAAGATTTCTTACTGAAGGTCTGCTTATCAGCTCAGTTAAGTTGGGCTGCCTAGATATTTCTGACATAGTTAGGGCTTAAGTGGATCTACTTCTGTACCGCGTAGATGAGCCGAATCGTTGTAACGATGACAAACCCAACGCCTAGGTTTTCCATTACCTGCTAATAACTCAAGTTCTGTAATTGAAGTAACTGTCGGCGCCATTTCCAGTGCCGTTTGGTTGTTAGCGAGCCCAAAGGCAGAAGCCATTGCGGCTGAGATAACCCCGCCGTGACAACCGACAAAAACTGTTTTCCCCGCATGTTTTTTCGCGATCTCGCTCAAAGCCGTAGACACTCGATGCCGAAAACCCGCACGACTATCTCCTTCAGGGATCAATGTTTCGTAGGGGTCAGAATTGGAGGGATTTATGTCCGGGTACTGTTCTCGTACTTTCTCCCAAGTCAACCCATCAGCTTGACCCAGACGGAACTCTTCAAGTTCGGGGTGTATTTCAATCGCAAGTTGTGGATCCAGACCTGACATTGCTATATCCGTTGTTTCTTTGGCTCGGGGTAACGGCGAGCTGTAAACAACATCGATTAAGGGCTCCGTCATAGTGGCGAAGCGATCTCTGAGTAGGCCTGCCTGAAGACGTCCCTTATCAGATAAGCCGCTACAGGTCTTTAAACCTCCAACTACACCATCAACCATTACCTGCGACTCGCCGTGTCTGACAAGCAAGAAGCGAACTAGAACATTGTGATCATAAGAATTGCTGGCCATTGCTAGCACTCTAGGGCCATTTGACCAAGGCTTGTTATGTGCAGAGTAAGGAATCGTAAATCACTAAAGCGAGTCGTAATTTCTTTATTTATTTTCTTAGTTCTGGCAGACCAATAAGTTCGATGATCGCATCTTTCAGGAGCTGCTGGTCATGGACGATCATTTATTATGTAATTCCAAACCTGTTTTTGTGTTTGGTATGACTGAAGCGCGAGCATACTCTTTAACTAGACAGCCCCTAGACCAAAGCAAATGAGCCGAACATGGCAAAGACTAAAAGTGTTGAAGTCCAAGTTGATCCTACTGAAGTGGGTTTCGATGCCGACCGGCTCGATCTGATTGGACAACATTTTCGACAGTATGTGGACGACGCGAAGCTTCCCGGAATTAATATTTTAGTTTCTCGTGGCGGGAAAGTTGCATATCGGGAAACGTATGGCCATCGAGACCTAGAGCGAGGCACGAGTGTCGAGAGTGATACCATCTATCGCTTCTATTCCATGACCAAACCGGTGACCTCACTTGCCGCTATGCAACTTTATGAGCGGGGACTTTTCCAGTTGAAGGACCCGATATCAAAATGGCTGCCAGAGTTTTCTGACACCCGCGTGTTCTGTGGAGGCGATGCTCAGAAACCAGAAACTAGAGAACCTAAGAGAGAAATTAATGTCCATGATTTGCTCACCCATATGAGTGGATTGACCTATGACTTCCATATGGCCCACCCAGTAGACGAGATATACCGAAGAAATGGTTTTAATTGGGGAACACCAGGAGATCTTGAGGAATCATGCAAAATTTTAGCCTCTTTACCGCTCTTGTTTGACCCAGGAACTGAATGGAATTATTCCTACTCAACCGACGTGCTGGGAAGAATAATTGAAGTTATCTCTGGCGAATCCTTAGATACGTACTTTAATAACAATGTGTTTTTGCCGTTGGGGATGTACGAAACTAGGTTCCAAGTTCTCTCAGAAGATGTAAATAGATTCGCGTCTAACTATGTCCCGAATCCAAGTAATTCTCGGCTGCACCTATTAGACGATGCAGGTAAATCTCGTTACCTAAAACCACCCAGGGTTCTATCGGGGGGTGGTGGGCTAGTTTCGACTATCGCTGACTACTACCGATTCGTTGATGCGTTACGCAGGGGCGGAACTCTAGATGGCGAACGAATCATTGGTCGTAAAACCTTGGAATACATGACATCGAACCATTTACCGCAAGGGGCAGATCTAACTGAGCACGGTCGAGCGCTATTTTCTGAGACGGCCTATGATGGAGTTGGTTTCGGACTCGGGTTTTCAGTCGTCGTTGATCCGTGTAAGGCAAATATCCTCTGTCAGAAGGGCGAATACGGATGGGGTGGAGCGGCATCGACCGCTTTTTGGGTTGACCCGGTTGAGGACATCGCTGTAATTTTTTTGACGCAGCTAATGCCCTCAAGTACGTACCCTCTTCGCCCAGAACTAAAGGCATTGGTTTATCAAGCGTTGGAGTAGAAATGTCAGAAATAAATATTCGTAAATTCGATTTAATTATCGTTGGCACTGGTTCTGGCAATAGCATTCCAGGTCCTGAGTTTGATGATTGGGACATAGCAATTGTAGAGAAGGGCGTTTTTGGAGGCACATGTCTCAACGTCGGATGTATCCCGTCTAAGATGTTGGTTTACGCAGCAGACGTAGCCGAGACTATACGCAGTTCTGAACGGTATGGAATCGACGCCAAAGTGGAATCTATCGACTGGATCGCTATAAGAGATCGTGTTTTCGGTCGGATTGATCCGATTGCAGCAGGGGGTGAAACCTACCGCATGAGCGAAGAGTGTTCGAATATCACTGTTTATAAAGGGCATGGAAAGTTCTTGAACGAACAGGTTCTTCAGGTTGAGGATGATCAGGGAAACTTGACTGCGATATCGGGAAAACACATTGTTCTTGGTGCTGGGGCTAGGCCCTTCATACCGCCCTATCCAGGTCTTGATGAGATAGATTTCCACACCTCAGACACAGTGATGCGTGTCGATGAGCTGCCATCAACGATGATCATTCTTGGTGGAGGATATATAGCTACGGAACTGGGACACGTATTTTCTGCGTTTGGTGTGGACGTGACCCTAATTAACCGAGGCGAAAAACTCTTAAAGAATGAAGATGAGGATGTTTCGAATAGGTTTACCCAGAGCCAAAGTAAGCGTTTCAACCTTAAGTGCGGTTCTACTGTTCACAGAGTGTGGAGTGATAACGATGGGTTCCATGTGGCATTTGAGCGACATGGCGCTGAGGAGCAGGCAAACGCAGAATTAGTGCTTGTCGCTGCAGGCCGTGTTCCAAATGGTGACTCGCTAAACGTAGAAGCTGCGGGTGTAATACATGAGTTGAATCGTGTTGTCGTGGACAAGTACTTTCGAACAAATGTCGAAGGCATATGGGCCTTTGGAGATTTATCCAACGAACATCAGCTGAAGCACTTAGCTAATGCCGAGGTGAGAGCGCTTCGACATAACTTGTTAGTAGCGGAGGGATTGGAAGAGCCGTTAAGAAGTGTTGATGATAAGTTCGTGCCGCACGCAGTCTTTAGCTATCCCCAAATCGCTTCAGTTGGCCTAACTGAAGCACAGGCTCGTAACGCTAATATCCCTATTCTGGTAGCCCGAAAAGATTATGGTGGCACAGCATATGGTTGGGCGATGGAGGACACAGAAAACTTCTGCAAGCTTATTGCTGATGCAAAAAGTAGAACTTTAATTGGCGCGCACATAATTGGACCACAAGCAGCAACTCTGATTCAACAGCTAATTCAAGGAATGGAATTTGGTCAAACTGTTGACGAATTAGCTACGCGTCAATTTTATATCCACCCTGCGTTAACAGAGCTTATAGAAAACGCTTTGCTCGACTTTTAGTTTGGTAGCCGATTTGCTGACCACCCGTGATATCGGTTTTGGTCTGTCCAAGCGCCAGTCTTTTCGTCAAAACTCAGGGCTTCTGGAAGCATCATGGAGGTCTGTCCATTCCTGGCCATGCTGCTAGACACATTTGTAACCGTTTCAGGCACTTTCAGCGCTATTTCGCTAGGGACTTCCAATGATGACCTCGGAGCTACAGCTACTTTTGGTAGTGAATTGATTGCATCGTCACGCTTTTGTAAATCATCAGAATAGAACTTTGGATCGTGTATCTGATGCCACTTGTCGGCTCCCATTATCAACACGTCGTAACCTTTTGCAATATCTGCTAAAAGTTGTTTATCCGTGACCTGAATATCTAGCCAAGCGATGTTTGATGCCACTTCTTGGAGCACGAGAATTCGATCTTCGAATACAGGGATAGTCACGTTTTCTTTTGTGAGAGATATTCGGCTAATGCTCCAAACAACTTTTTTGAGCTGATGCGTTTCTCTGGCTGCCTCAGAAATTTCTATGTGGGCGCTCGTGGGAGGGTTAAATGATCCCGGA
>DMOB01000112.1:0-3413 GCA_003452475.1 Acidimicrobiaceae bacterium
TGGGGCTACGATTATTTTGGGGACACCAAAACTATTGATGTGCATATAAAGCGGTTACGAACAAAAATAGAATCAAACCCAGCGGAACCAACGAAAATAACAACCATTCGAGGGTTGGGATATAGATACGAAAAAACCAAAAGTTCATAGTCGGTTCTAACCTGCGTTATGCAACCTGAAATTGATAGTGGAAAAGTCCCGAGAGACCGATGTGTATTATGAACTCGTCACAGAAAATGGTTAACGACCGGAACGGTCACTGTCCTATTCGGCTGGAAGGTTAAGTGTGTCATATGAGTAAAGAGCGAACCGAAGAAGTCATGCGACTATATTTGGGAGAAGTTTTAGGAAAGCGAAGATTCGAGCTGATCCCGGACTTCACAGCCTTAGACATGGTCGATCACACCAGTCATCTGCTTGGGCCGGCTGCATTAGATGCGCATGCTCGAGGATTCTGCGCTAATATCTCAGACGCGCAAATCGAAATTGAAACTGTGTTTGCTACTGAAGACGCTTCGATCGGCATTTGGAGATGGCAAGGTACCCCCCAGCAGCATATGGGAGTATCTGCCGGGGGCAAGGCCATATATCCTACGAGAGTTGCCAGTATTTTTCAGTTTAAAAACTCAATGCTCTCCGAGTACAGACCTTTTGTTGATGCTGTGGAACTGCGGAATCAATTGAGTTAGCTGATGATCAGAAGTTTTTGAAAAATGAAGTTTAAAAGTCTATTTATGATTAGATTACTGGTTCTAGATGTGAGGAAGCCTAACTATGTCCACTGCGTTGAAACTTGACCACGAAGTAATTATTGTTGGTGCTGGAGTAGCGGGAATTTATCAGATTCAACGGTTAACCGAACTTGGCGTCAACGCAACGGTTCTGGAAGCTGATGCCGATCTCGGAGGGACCTGGTACAACAATCGTTACCCAGGGGCAAGGTTCGATTCCGAGAGTTTCACTTATGGTTACTCATTTTCTAAAGAAGTTTTGAACGAGTGGCATTGGAAAGAAATGTTCTCAGGCCAACCTGAAAATCTTCGCTACCTTAATTTTGTCGCAGATAAATTTGATTTGCGGAAGCATATGCAATTCAACTGCCGTGTGGAGTCGGTGGTATTCGATGAAGAAAATCAAATATGGAATCTGAAAGTTTCGGATGGACGGGAACTAACATGTCGGTACGTGATTTTGGCTTTGGGTCTTTTGTCTAAACCTACTAAACCACGCGTTGCCGGTGTTGAAAACTTTAAAGGCCAGTCATGGCACACATATAACTGGCCTCACGAAAATGTAGATTTGAGCGAAAAGCGAGTTGGCATTATTGGCACCGGTGCAACTGCTATCCAAGTAATTGGAGCGATAGCAGACAAGGTAGGGGACCTCACTGTATTCCAGCGGCGCCCAAACTGGGTTGCGCCTTTAAATAACAGTGAAATAAGCGAAGAAAAAATGGAAGAGATTCGATCTCGCTATGACGAAATTTTCGCCACGTGTGCGCGAACTCCAGGTGGCTTCGAACATGAGCCCGACCGGCGAGGGTTCTACGACGTTACTGAAGAAGAACGTTACGCCTTATGGGATAAACTCTATGATGAGCCGGGTTTCGGTATATGGCTTTCAAACTTTCGTGAGATCTTCACTGATGAAGAAGCAAATGCCTCAATATCGAGGTACATAGCTGAACGTATTCGTGGGCGAGTAGACGATCCAGCGATTGCTGAAAAGCTAATACCCAAAGACCATGGCTTCGGGGTTCAACGTGTCCCGATGGAAACAAACTATCTGGAAGCTTACAATCGATCTAACGTGCACCTAGTCGACCTTGCAGAGACACCGTTAGAGCGAATAACAGAGACAGGCGTTAGGACTACTGGCGCTGACTACGAGTTTGATGTAATCATCTATGCAACGGGGTTCGACGCGATTACGGGGTCTTTCGACCACATCGACATCAGAGGCCGCAACGGACTCACGCTAAGAGAAAAATGGTTTGACAATCCATCCACCTTCCTGGGAATGATGATCCATGGATTCCCGAACTTGTTGATGCCCTCAGGTCCTCAGAGCGGCTCGGCGTCTACCAACTATCCGCGTGGTATCGAAATCGGTGTGAACTGGAGCACTGACTTACTTCAGCATTTGTGGGCTAACGACCTTCATTATGCCGAAGCGACTGAAGCCGCCGAAAAACGCTGGACCGACCATGTAGTGAAAATGTATTCAGTGATGTTGATGCGTAAAGCTCAGTCCTGGTTTACAGGATATAACTCAAACGTTGATGGGCATGAGGCCGGCAAAGTTCGATATTTCGTATACAACGGCGGCACACCAAAGTACGTCGCAACGATAAACGAAGTTGCAGAGAACGGTTACGAAGAACTTTCGTTTACTTCTGAGGGAATGCCCGCAGCGGTCTAAGCACAGGTTCTGGCTCTTGGCCTAGACTGCCAAAATGGGGATATTGTCAGGACGCGTCGCACTTGTTACTGGTGCACAACAGGGAATAGGAAGGGCAGTAGCTGAAGCTCTAGGAGCAGAAGGAGCGTCAGTCGTTGTGCAGTACCTCGATGACCAAGAAACTGCTGCTGAGATTGCAGCTTCTATCGTAAGTAATGGGTCCGAGGCGTTAATCGTTCAGGGTGATGTAGGCGTTAGGGCTGACTGTGCTGAAGCCTTTGCCGTCGGGCAAAAGCTCGGAGGGATTGATCTGTTAGTTAATAATGCTGGAATATTTCCTCGTCGGGATTTTTTGAACATGACTGAAGCAGATTGGAACACAGTTCAAAACGTAAACGTTTTAGGTGGTGTTAGATGTCTTCAAATTATGGCTAACGAGCTGGTAAAGGTTGAACGCAAGGGCACAGCCGTAAACCTCTCATCGGTAGCGTTCTTTAGGAATTCTGCTCGAGGTGTTCACTATGCGGCGAGTAAAGGAGCAATTATCGGATTTACTCGGTCTGTGTCTGCAGAGCTTGCGCCATATGGGATAAGAGTAAATGCCATTGCTCCGGGCATAGTCGATACAGCTCAACCACGAGACGGCATGACTGAAACACAAATCGCCCAGGCGAGCAAGTTAGTGCCACTTGGAGCTATGGGTAAGCCAGAAGAGATAGCAGATGTCGCAGTTTTCTTAAGTTCACATGCTTCTCGACATGTGACTGGGCAGACTATTCAGGTCAATGGTGGAACGAATTTTAGCTAGCTTGAATCGGTTCTAGTTCTTGATGCGAGTAGAGCTAAACCCAGATGGCCTGTTAGGGATAGGATTCGGAGACTGCCAGGGTCGCGTCATCTGATTACCGGGGTCGTGTTATTTGATATCCTTCCAAAAGCGATGCAATTTATGAAACAATAAGCGATTCGACATTCTTTGGAGGCTGACATGATAACTGCAATGCCACGGATAT
>DMOB01000115.1:0-2886 GCA_003452475.1 Acidimicrobiaceae bacterium
TAAGAGGACTAAAAAAGAACTGTTGGGCGAGGCTTTGAAGAGACGTCTGCTGATAGTCCCTGTTGCCAATATTGCCGATGTGTCGCAGGAAGATCACTATGTGGAAAGAGATTTTTGGCGTGAAGTCGAGATGCCGGGTCATGGCCCAGTTATTTTTCCTGGTCCGCACGCAAAGCTTACTAAAACGCCTTTAGATATCTCATCTCCGCCACCAAGTATTGGCGAAGCGAACGATGAAATATTCGAAAAAATGGCTTCAAGGCAGAAGCCTCAGCCGATAGTGACAAGCGAAACGGAAAACCTCCTTCCATTGTCTGATCTGAAAATTCTTGACTTTCAGTGGGTTATGGCAGGTCCGGCCTCGACGCGAATCCTGGCGGACTGGGGAGCGCAAGTAATACGTGTTGAGTCATCAAACAAGGTAGAGACAGCTCGAACGATTCAGCCGTTCTTGAACGATGAAGGAGGAGCCGATAATAGCGGTTTATACCAAAATATGAACGCTGGTAAAACTGGGCTTACTATAGACATGTCGAAACCAGAATCTCGAGACGTGATAATCGACTTAGTCAAGTGGGCAGATGTTGTATGCGAATCGTTTTCTCCCAAAGCTATGCAAAGTTGGGGGCTGAGCTATAGCGATCTTATAGAAATAAACCCTCAAATAATTATGACAAGTAGCTGCCTATTTGGCCAAGATGGTCCGCTTTCATCCTTAGCTGGGTTTGGCACTATGGGAGCAGCGATGTCTGGGTTCTACGAAATGACTGGTTGGCCAGATCGTCCGCCCGCAGGAGTAATGGGTGCATATACAGATTATGTATCGCCGCGATATCTTGCCACCACTATTTTGGCGGCAGTCGATCACAGGAACCGCACTGGAGAGGGCCAGTACATAGACCTTTCTCAAGCTGAATCATCAATGCATTTTCTGGCACCGGCCGTGCTGGATTATAAAATAAACGGAGAGCTAGCACCTCAGATAGGTAATGCTCACCTGGTGTTATGTCCTCATGGAGCTTACCCAAGCCTCGGAGATGACAAATGGGTGACAATTGCCTGCCAGGACCAGGAAAGCTACGTCAGATTATGTGAAGTAGCTGGTTTAAGTGAAGATCTAAAAGCTCTAGAACTTGCTTCTCGACGCGAACGAGCTTCTGAGATCGATGAAGCGATAGCTAAGTGGACGACGACTCTCACCTCGAAGGAAATCTCAGAGACCCTGCAAAATTGTGGTGTTGCAGCTCACACTGTTCAGGTTGCTGCTGATCTTGTTGAAGACCCGCAGTTAATACACCGTAAGCACTTTCGTGAAGTCGCTCACCAAACAAACGAAAAAATGTGGGTAGAAGGAACAAGATTCCAGATGAGTCGTTCACGTGATGAGATCAGTGATGGTGGCCCGAGCTATGGTCAACACACCTTTGATGTTCTTGAAGGGATTCTTGGGTATGGACCTGACCAGATAGCAGATTTAGCTGTTGCGGGAGTCCTTGAATAGGGAAACTTTATTGTGGTGTTTCGCCGACTTCTTGACCGGTGACTGCTGCGTAATTGCGGTTAATGAACCACCTTTGGTAATCACCGTAGGTGATTGGTTCATGACGCGCTGGTCGGTCGGCGTTGACAGTGGTGGGAACAGCTTCGACTATCGCGTCATCTCGAGCTCCGTAAAAAAACGGTACCGCGTATCGATCGATTGTCGCTAGGTTCCGAGCTCGGTGCGCTGTGGATAGATAACGGCCATTTGTCCATCGTTTGAGCATGTCGCCGCTATTAACCAAGAATGATTGGGGAAGTGAGGGAGGTTCGATCCAATCATGTCCAGCTGGCCTGATTTCCAGTCCCGGTACATCATTCGCCGGCAGGAAAGTAAATATTGAACTATCTGTATGTGGAGCGAGACCCCACTCGTTGTTGGAGTATTCCATCACCGGATAGTGAGACATGCGAAGGGTCACACTAGGTATGTCAAAGTGTGGAAGGAAATAGTCATGGTCCAGATCCAAGGAGAGCGCTAGGAGAGGCAGAAGCTTCGCAGCCAGGGATTGCAGAGCATCTATATAGCTAGCTGTGGTTTCTTGGAAGCGGTCGAGGTTTGGATATCTATTCGCTTCTCGGTATCCGCCTTCGTGTATAAAATACGCTGCGTTCTGGTTTGGTTTACGTTCTTCTCCAGCTATCTCCGAAGCGTAAGATGTGCCGCCGCCTAGTCCTAGATACCCCCCATGAGTTCTATCCATCGGGATTGACTGTTTCTCACTTGGCGGCAAGAAATGAAGACGTTTTGCTTGTTCGTAGATTCCCTCGACCATTTCCCAAGAAATTCCATGATTGGTAACAAAGAAAAATCCGACGTTTTCTAAAGCAGCTCGCAATTGAATCACGAGGTCATGTATCCGGTTTTCGTTCTGGTCAGAGAGAGCGCTCAGGTCAAGAACGGGAATCACGTTATTGATAGTCGTACTAGTTGCCATAGCTCACCCCAAAATGATTGCTTTTCTAAATACATGTGCTTCTGTTCCTTAACCTTATGTGAGGTTTAGACCTGATGCAGACAGATAACTAAATTCGCTAATGACCATCAGTGACTAGCTGTTAATTGGACTAATTAAGCGGGGTCAATTGTCACTTGTCGTTCCTTGAAACGCCAGCCGTCTGGCATCTTGAGTAGCTTGTCTCGGTAAATTCCAGTTACTCGGAATTCGGCAGAGGCTCCCTGTCCGGCGCTGTAAGCATTCAGATAGCATTTCATTTCCGCTTCGTCGTGTGTTCCATCAATTACAAGATTCCAGTTCCAGTGCCGAGCTCGACCCTTGTTTGTTTCGAAATGTTTTACCGCATATTTTGATAATTGGTCGGTGCCGGCATGTCGCCCTCCGAGAG
>DMOB01000342.1:0-5545 GCA_003452475.1 Acidimicrobiaceae bacterium
ATAGATAGATCTATGAATTGTCCTTGTCCTGTCTTTTCACGATGATATAGAGCGTAGCCCAGGCCAGCGAAGCCATGAACAGCCGCATTGTTATCTGAAATAGCGCTCCACACAACGCCAGGAGGATCAGTGGGTGACCCGGTCATGTGCATTAGGCCTGACGCGGCCTGAGCCATAAAATCAAAACCAGGTTTGTTTGCCCAGGGCCCTGTCCGGCCGAAAGCTGAAACAGAAAGGTAGATGATGCTAGGGTTTAGCGCCCGAATTGAGTCGTAGTCCAGGCCACGACGCTTCAAGACATCCGCAGTCCCAAAATTTTCCAGAACGATGTCGGCTTTACTAACTAGAGCTTTTGCTATGTCAATAGCTTCGCTATGTTCCCAATTCAGAGCAACACTTTTCTTACCCCGGTTATGTTGAATAAAAAATCCGCTCCTGTCATCTTTCATGACAGGGAGAAGTCGGCCCCCATCACCAACAGGACCGATTTCTATCTTGGTTATGTCGGCTCCCATCTCAGCCATCATGCGGCTGACTCCTGCGCCAGCCAGGTATTGACTGAAATCGACTACGTGGACACCATCAAGCATCAGCGTTCCTTGATCCTCAGTCACCCGACCCCCCAGTCGTTAACCTGTGAAATAAACATAGTCAAAGAAAAGCGATCCTGATCAAAAAAGTCGAAAGGATCACCACAGAGCGAATTGCACAATTCCAGTATTGGCTCAGTTTCAGTCTCAAGAACCGACATTCCCGACGGCAGTTATCAATCCAGTAATTGACCCGAAGAATCGTTGGTTTTTTTGAGTTGTAGATGGAACCGCGAGAGTCAGTTGAAGGTATCAACCTATGCCTATGGAATAGACGCTTTGAAGCCAAAAGCAAAATGAGTGTTTAGATGGCTATGGGTACCCAAAAATCTATGAGATAATTTTTTGGTACCCAACCAAAGGCTTAGCTATGAAAATGGATTCGGAAGACTATATTGATATTCTCTCAGCGAGAGCAGCAGACGCTCGTGCCATAATCATGTTCTTTGCCGTCTTCCATACTGGACTGCTTGTGGTGTTGGGATTTGCAGGCACTGGGTTGCAAGACTCGGGAACCCAACTTGCATTAACAGCTGTAACGGTCCTTACTTCGATTTGGACGTTGTTCTTCCTTGACGACTGTATGCAAGATATTTTTGCCTGCGGGAAAGACCTTTCTGATGGTTCCGAAGATTTTAAAGCCAGCCACATTGGCCGCCGTTTCATAGCAGTTCCACTACCTGCGTTTAGGGTCGTGAGCGCAATTGTCATAGCGTTAATAGTCGTGGCTGAAGTAATAGCCATCTACTAGCGGTGACACAATCGTATAAACGGAAGCATTCTGTAAGAGCCTCTTAAGAACGGTTCAGATTAGAAGAAGCCACGAAGTGAAAGCAGCGCGTTTGTCTAATGGTGCAACCGATCGATACCTGCTTGAAAACAAGATTCTCAGCGGGTTATTAAAATTCTGCCCAGTGGGCTGTAAAAGTGACAGCTCGGAAGAATTCAGGCGGACATCAACTCACTTGAAATAGGATCCTGAGATGGGAACCAACGCTCATCGCATTAGTGCTGAACCCGACCGGTTCGCAGCAGTTCACATCTCTCAGGGATTTCGGGTTGGCGATCTTGTCTTCGTGTCAGGACAGGCTGCGGTAAACGAACATGGTGAAGTTGTTGGTATCGGAGACTTCACTGCCCAGGCCCGCCAGGCCGTGCGAAATCTTGCGAGCGTTCTGAACGCAGCGGGATCGAGTCTGGACCAGGTGATCAAGGTAACCATTTTCGTGACCGATATGTCTCATTTTCCTAAGGTGGTCGAATTGCGTCAAGAGGTGTTTAGCGAGCCGTATCCCGCTGACACAATTTGTGAGGTTCGGGCCCTGGCGTATCCTGAGCTTATGTTCGAGATCGAAGCGGTAGCGCTCGCCGATGGTCGAACTATCGATGCGATAAAGATCTAAATAGGCAGATACTTCAGAACGAAATAGTTATTGCAAATAGGAGGAACTCGGTAATAAATAACTCTCTTGCGGGTGCTGAGTTGGGTTAATGAATCGGCTAGCTGTAGGAGGTGCAAAAGTAGCGAGACGTTTCCCGATTGGCGCGAATAGGTACATCTCACGCTTTCGTCCTCAAAGGCACAGGCAATATACTAGCGTGTAGCCATGACTGAGACCGCAGGGCGGAGGGCTCCGGGACAGACGGTTCAGGAGGTGTTGCGAGCGGATTCAATCGCTCCTCCCGAAGTGCTGCTGCGTGAATACCCACCTAAATATTTAGACAATCATGAGATATCGGCCGATCGCTACCTGACGCAAGAATGGCATGACCTCGAGGTTGAGCATGTTTGGCGCAAAGTATGGCAGATGGCTTGTCGGCTTGAAGAGCTGAAAATCGTAGGCGATCATGTGGTGTACGAAGTAGCTACCGAATCAGTCATAGTCGTCAGAACCGGTGCAGAAGCTCATGATGTGCGTGCGTATATCAATTCCTGTCTTCACCGTGGCACGCAACTGCGTAGTGAAGGAGGAAACGTTCAAAGGTTTAGGTGTCCTTTTCATGGCTTTACATGGGATTTAGAAGGCCAGCTCGTGCATGTTCCAAATAGCTGGGATTTTCCGGATGTTGTCCCCCAAGAATTTTGTCTTCCAGAGGCGCAAATAGGTTTTTGGGGCGGGTTTGTTTTCATTAACTTTGATGCGGATTGCGAACCATTCGATAGCTATATCGAGGTCCTTGACGATGAGTTTAAGTACTTCCCACTTGAAGATCGTTGGAAAGCCGCCCACGTTGAAAAGGTGATGCCCTGCAATTGGAAACTTGCACTCGAAGCGTTCATTGAGAGTTTCCATATTGGAGTAACGCATCCTCAAACAGCGGCTTATGTTGCTGATGCCAACACGCAATATGACATCTTTCCCGGTTCACGTCACGTCAACCGGATGATCACTTTGGAAGGAATCCCTAGCCCTAACTTGGGTAGCGTTCCCGCTGAGGAAACCATCCGCAAAATGCAACGCGACGTTCCGTTCCATGGAGGAGAACAGATCGTTCCTCAAACAGGAGATCGTGTACGCGATCTTTTAGCGGAGCGAGCCAGAGAAAAGCTGGGGGCATCGGCTCGAGCAGATATGAGCGACCTGTCAACCTCTGAAACTCTTGATGCCATCGAGTACTTCTTGTTTCCGAATCTTGTTCCATGGGCAGGACAAGGGGTACCGATTTGTTACCGTTTTCGACCTAACGGAAATGATCCACACAGCTGCATTATGGAAATAATGTTGCTGTTTGCTAAACCAGATGAGGGTGATCCACCGCCTCCACCTCCCACAGTGAAACTCACCCTTGAAGATTCATGGAGCAACGCTCCGGTTCTAGGGGGTGCGGGAATGGTCGTCGACCAAGACACAGATAACTTGATCCGGATTCAGCGAGGTCTGCAGGCCAACAAACGGGGGTCGTTGACTTTGGCGGCATATCAAGAAAGTCGGATTCGTCACTTCCATGAAACCCTTGAACATTACTTGGGTCTCTAGCAAGAACAAAATACAGGGCGCTCGCCAGATGAGAAGAAAGTACAAGACTGAGAACGCGTGTGCGAAACGTTATAGGCAGTCAATTACCTGATGTCCGCATAATAATAGAGTGACTGAGTCTTCGGCCCCTAAACGGTTCAACCCCGGGAATCCGTAATGGTTCCTCAACGGACTTGATGTACGTTGAAACTGGTCAACTGCTGCTTGCAAGATAAGCGTTCCGGCGAGTACGGTCCGACAATGGCTGTTGACATGGTCTATTGTCATTTTGAGCAGGGGCAGTGTGTATTCAGTGTTTGAATCCAGCCAGTACGAGTTGATTGATTTCGGTGCTGGAAGAAAACTCGAGCGTTTTGGCACAGAACTGTTGGATCGGCCTAGTCCGGCTGCTGATGGTGTCGCAATCTTAGATCCTAGTTTGTGGGGGAAAGCTTCGGCCCGCTTTGACGTTGATCGAAGTGGCAAGGGTCGATGGAGCAAGGGAACATCTCGTACCTTGCCTGCTGATGTCGGAGCGGTGCCATGGTCAGTTCGCCACGAAGACAGTCACCTGTTGATGCAGCTTGGAGCTTCAGGAAACATTGGGTTGTTTCCCGAACAAGCATGCAACTGGGACTGGATTGCGAAACAGGTTAGTCATTGCGGCAGCAGGCTGCCTTCCGGCCGCCCTCGTGTTCTGAATCTCTTTGCCTACACAGGCGCCGCCAGCCTCGCCGCTGCGATAGCGGGCGCTGAGGTGACTCACGTCGATTCATCGGGACCAACTGTGGCGTGGGCAAAGCGAAATGCCGAGGCATCGGGACTTGGGGATCTGCCTATTCGTTGGCTTGTGGAGGACGCCATGAAGTTCATAGAGCGTGAGTGCCGGCGTGGGAACTATTACGATGGTGTGATTGCTGATCCACCGACATATGGTCATGGGCCGAATGGTCAACCGTTTAAGTTTAAGCAGCATCTCGGATCGTTATTGGAACTATGCGGTGAACTACTCGGGGTATCGGTTGGAGGGCCTACCGACACTCAAAACCAGAGTGTCAACTTGGTGGTCCCGAGTGGCCGATTTCTTTTGTTTAGTTGCCACGCCCCTGGGTTTGGTTCGACTGAAGCTGTGTCAGCGGTATCTAGGGTGTTGCACAATTCTAGTGGTGCTCAGATTACTGGTCGTCCTTTGGTTCTTGAGTCCAGAGATGGGCGTAAGTTAGATGCTGGGGTCGCAGTGCGATGGAGCGCTCCGTCTCGCTGATTCAGACAGTCGATTTGTGCGTCCAGATTGTTCGGCCTGAAGGAGAGTTCGCAGACCGATTCATCCTCATGCTCGAGGAGATCAGATGGTTCGTTTTGTTAGGAGTTTTTGTCTCGGTCTGGTGCCTGTTCGTCCATGAGTTCTGGAAGTTGATGATACTGGAAGCTAAGTAATGCTGTGTTGCTTAAGTTGATCTCGTCTATCAATCTGAAATGTCTACGTTCCTAGTTAAGGTCGCCAGGGATTGCCTGATCCCTTCATGGTAGGTGCGGCAAAAGCTGGGCGCTAGTAGCTCTTTAATGATGGTCTTGACACAGTTATGCGTATCGAAATAATAAAAGGTCCAAGTAAGTATTTTCTTGCTGTAGACGCTTATGGCTAGGGCTTATCTTTCGACCTGTGGCTTGAAAGCCGAAAGGCCTCGGTGCTGTTGTCGTCTGTCGCTCTCAAACTTCCCCCGGAAGCTGCGAGCTCTATCATGTATGTTGAAATCAGGAATCACTCAGAGCCAATGGGAAGTGCACAGTATGAAGTTCGGTTTAATGGCTGCGAATTTAATGGGAAATGTTGAAGGGGCTGCGGTGGCAGAAATCGCTCGTGCTGCTGAAGAGGTTGGGTTCCATTCTATTTGGGTCGCAGAACATGCAGTTGTGCCGGTTGAATACGCATCCACTTACCCATATGACGAGGGAGGTCGCCTGTTTAAAGGTTCGAGCCAACTCGACATTGCTGAT
>DMOB01000278.1:0-4957 GCA_003452475.1 Acidimicrobiaceae bacterium
AAACCTGGAACTTGGCTTTGGTCTTGTAGCACCACATAATCCCAATCATGACCAGAATCACGTAATGAGGTATTCCAATTATTACCACTAGTATTGATGTTATTCCAATGTTGAGGAAGTTTCAGTCCTGCCCCTGTATTGGCTGTAGTTGAGTTATGTTGGCCAACGGAATGGAAGATTTGCTCCAACATTGAATCCACATTATTGGTGTAAATGTAACTATTACCATACATCAACACATTTGCTGGCACAGTGACGTTCATGCTAGTGTTATTGCTTGTGTTGTTTGAGTCACCTCCAGAGTTATTGTTTGAGTTGTTGTTGCTATTGTTATTGTTGGAATTGTTTCCAGTATTGTTGTTCAAATTGGCCCAGAATGCAGCAAGGTCTGGTTCAGAATCTACCTCTAACAGAATTGTGTCTGGAGCGTTTCCGTCATTTGAGACGTCAATGGTGAAATTTGCGGTAGTACCAGCATTCATTTGTTGTAACGGACCATTTGTGCTGTTAAAGGAAATTGAAGATGCATATGATGGGGATACTGTCACATATACGGGAATTAATGAATAAATATCACTATTCTGCTTTGATACGTTGATGATAAATGAACCGCTATCGCTTGGTTCTGCACCTATATCTAGCCGTACAATGAAACTCGTATCAGCATCAAAAGTAGGAAGAACTCCATTTACGGACTGGTTAACTGATGTTATATTCCATACACTGCTCAATCCTGTCAAATCTAAACTAATGTTGTAAGATTCTATGGAAGAGCCGTTGTTTTCAATTGTCATTGTTATGTTTTCCGAGTTGCCACCCTCTAGGACAACATGAGGTTTATCTAGCGTTAGAATGATGTCAGAGTGGGCGCTGACACTTCCAATAAGTGGAGTAATTGTGGCAAAAACCATCAAAAATACAAAGAATATTGCTCTGTTTGCATTACGCGCCATAAGACCAAGTCAAGCCAACATCACATCCCTCTTGAGTGAATCGGAGGTTTGGGTAAGATTTTGGCCATCACTGGCTGGTTTGAAGCAACTCAATACGGTCTTGGTCGATAACTTCCCAGGGGAAATCTCCTGCTCCACTTGGAGTTCTGCCAAAGTGTCCTCCTGCAGCGGTAATTGAGTAAATCGGTTGCTGTAAATTAAGGTCTCTAGCAATCGCTCCTGGTCTAAAGTCAAAGACGCTTCTAACTCGCATGGCAACCTCTTGCTCAGAGAGTTGTGAAGTTCCGAAAGTTTCGACTCTCACACTAACAGGTTCTGCAACTCCAATGACATAAGCCAGTTGGATTTCACACCGAGATGCTAATCCTGCTGCAACTACGTGTTTTGCTGCCCACCTCGATGCGTAAGCAGCAGACCGGTCTACTTTCGATGGATCTTTACCGGAAAAGGCACCACCGCCATGTCTTCCCATTCCACCGTATGTATCGACTATGATTTTTCTTCCCGTTAAACCTGCATCTGCGTATGGGCCACCTGGGTCGGCAAATCTTCCAGTACCGTTAACAACCAATTTATATCCGTCCGCTAACAATTCAGCAGGTATTGAATGTTCGACAACATGAGTCTTTATCTGTTCTCTAACGTAAGCTAGTTCTGCTTCTTCAGAATCATTAAATTGTGATTTAAGATTGTTATCATGTTGAATAGCAATTACTACTGTATGTACCTTGCTTATTTCGCCGTTAGCATCGTATTGAACGGTCACTTGAGATTTACCATCAGGCCTAGACCAAGGCAGCACCCCTTGTTCTCTAACTGTTGATAGCCGCCTAGATAATCGTTGAGATAATGCAGCGGCAAGTGGAAAGTACCGGCCCTTCAAATCGTCATATGCTTCGGTTTCTTCACAGGCATAACCAAACATCATTCCTTGGTCACCAGCTCCTTGGCGATCAAGATCATCTCCGCCGTCAGCTTTACCCGATCTCATCTCTTCAGAATCGTTTACTCCCTGCGCTATATCTGGTGACTGTTCGTCTAGCGTCACCATGACACCACAAGTTTTGCCGTCGAAGCCAAGGTCTCCTCGGTCATAGCCGATGCCTCGAACTGTGTTACGAACTACTTTGGGAATATCGACAAACCCTTTTGTTGTAACTTCTCCTGCTACAACGACGATTCCGGTAGTGACAAGCGTTTCGCATGCCACACGGCTATATGGATCTTCTTGCAGCATCGCATCGAGAATGGCATCAGAAATTTGATCTGCCATCTTGTCGGGATGGCCTTCAGTAACTGACTCAGAAGTAAAAGTAGATCGGCTCACGGTGAGACTCCTGATGTGAATTGAGGGATATGACAATTAGAAACAATACCGAAGTTAGCTGTCATCTATTCAACCGTGCCACTCGTTTTTAGCTCCTAACTAGAAACTAGCGCTTAACTAGATCAACCACGGTATTTAAGACTTCTTCTGCAACTTCTCTTTTGGAGCGCAAAGAGATAGACCGGGAATGTCCACCGGCCATCAAAATAGTTACAGCGTTGGTTTCGTGAGTAAACCCAACACCCTCGGCCGAGACATCATTTGCTACTATCGCATCAATATTTTTTTGTACTAGTTTTTTGCTTGCATTTTTTATTAAGTCATCAGTCTCAGCCGCAAAACCCACTAGAATTTGGCCCTTTTTTTTCGAAGCTCCAAGGCCGGCCAAAATATCGCTGGTTTCTTCGAGAATGATGGCAGGAGCACCAGCATCTTTTTTGATTTTTGTGGTCACGCTTTTTGATGGCCGAAAATCGGCTACAGCTGCAGCCATGATTATTATGTCAGCTTCATTATTTTTTCTTACGGCTGCTTCCATTTCGGCAGCGGACTCAACTTTAATTACTTTGGCTCCAAAAACAGTTGGTGCGTCGACTGTTGTGATGAGAGTTACTTCTGCTCCGCGTTTTTGAGCTGCTTCAGCTATGGCATAACCTTGTTTACCAGATGATCTATTTCCGATAAATCGCACTGGGTCGATCGGCTCACGCGTTCCTCCCGCAGTGACTACAACGCTGCGGCCGCTCAGGTCCCCTTCACAAAGCAATTTTTTTGCTGCTTCAAAAATACTCTCTGGCGAGGCAAGCCGCCCCGAACCGACATCGCCACCCGCTAATCTTCCTTCTTCGGGAGAAATTATATGGACTCCCCGACTCAACAGAACTTCTAAATTCTCCTGTACAGAAGGATGCTCCCACATTTCTGTATGCATAGCAGGACACACAATCACCGGTGCCCGAGTCGCTATTAGCGTTGCGGTCAATAAGTCGTCTGAAAGGCCAGCGACATAACTGGCGATTGATCGCGCAGTCGCCGGTGCAACTATGATCAGGTCCGCTGTTTGTCCCAAGGTCGTATGCGGAATAGGGTCTACGTCATCGAAGACAGAGGTCTTCACAGCTTCTGACGCCAACGCATCAAAAGTTGCGCGACCTACGAATCTTTGTGCTGACTCAGTCATCACCGGTATTACATGAGCATCGGCGTCTACAAGAAGCCGGCAGAGCAGAACAGCCTTATAAGCGGCTACTCCCCCCGTAACACCTAAGACGATTCGACGTCCGCCAAACATGAGTCTTCCTAATTCTGTTACTTGTCTGATTCAGATTCTGACTCAGCCAGGGCCTTCAAGGCAGCATTCTCAGCCTTGAGCGCTGCCGCAGCCTTAGCTGCAGCCTTACGTGCACGCTCTACTGGATCAAACCTCTCATAACTAATCTTGTCTGCATCAATTTCTTCGAAAGCTATTGAAAGGGGCTTCCGGGCTGTAGATGTGACTTGTGGAGGAACAATTGAACCAATGCCTCCATCTAACTGGTTGTAGTACGAGTTAATTTGCCTAGCTCTCATCGATGCAAGTCCGACGAGAGTGAACTTTGAGTCAACTTTGTTGAGTAAAGCCTCAAGACCTGGGTTAATCATCGTGTCTTGTGATTCAGCCATATGGAAGACCTCTGTGAGATTTGTGGTGCCGCAAGTTAATTGTCTAACTCTACCAGCCGATTACCGAATTTTTTAGGTCCATTATTCTTAGAATCATGTTTTTCTTAGTCTGCGCATTTCTGTGATCAACAATGAAACCTCAGAAACTGCTTCAGCCAGGTTGACGTTAACGACAATCAAATCCGCTAATTTTTTCCCAATTTTTTCCTCTGCATCAGATTTCGCAAGCCTTTTGCTAATGTCGGTCGTTCTATCTCCTCGAATGCGCATCCGCTTTTTTTGCTCTTCACGGCTCGGCGGAAGTACCAAAATCACTACTGCTTTCGGTTCTCGCTCAATTACTTGCACTGCTCCCTGAACATCAATTTCCAAGACGAGGTCCGAGCCGAAAGGAACTTCAGGGATTGGCGTGCCATAACGATGCTCAAAGAACTGGGCCCATTCATAGAACCCATTTCGGTTTACCCGATCTTGAAATTCACTCGGCGAGACGAAAACATATGCATTTTCAGACTCTCCCTCTCTTCGCGGCCTGGTTGTCCATGATCTGCTAAGCCAAAGAGCCGGGTCCGACTTCATTAGCTCTTCTACGATCGATCCTTTTCCTGCTCCCCCGGCTCCGCAGATAACAAATGTGATCGGGGCTTTCGCTGGTCCTTGATTAAGCATCTGGCTTCTATTTGCTCGCAGGAATGACTGAGCCAAAGAACTCACGCAGGAGCACTTTTTGTGTTTCACCAAGACCACGTAAACGTCGGTTCGAAGCGATTCCAATTTCAGCCATGAGACGTCGGGACTTAACTTTTCCTAAACCCGGCATAGATTCAAGAACAGATAACACTTTCATCTTTCCGATCATCTCATCGTGCTTCGCTAGGTCTAGTAGATCTTCAAAGCTCAGCGAACCAAGTTTCAATTCGTCTTTTGTCTCAGCTCGTACGCGTCGCGCTATAGCGGCTTGGTTAAGCGCTTGTTGGCGCTGCTCACTCGAAAGCGTTGGCGGTTGAGACATGTA
>DMOB01000178.1:0-5156 GCA_003452475.1 Acidimicrobiaceae bacterium
CGTAGCTTTGTCAATCCGACAACGTTTTCGTCGTGCATCTTTAAAACGAAACGCTAGTATTGCTAAGTACACCTCGCGGATTGATCGCCGCTCTATTTTTTGCGTTATGTTTGATTTCTTAGCTGAAGAACAGGCTTCCATATGTGGGGGCAGTCACCTGAAAAGAAGAGAGTTCCTCCAGGTCGGGTCCCTTGCCGCTGCCGGATTATCTCTACCACAACTACTAGCAGCAAAGGAGGCCGGCGCTGTTCGCCCTGGTCACGACAATCGCGCCTGCATCATGATCTTTAATCTCGGGGCCCCAAGTCATGTTGATTTGTGGGATATGAAACCAGATGCCCCTAGGGAAATTCGAGGTCCATTTAAGCCAATCCGTACCAAATCGTCTGAAATCGACATCTCGGAGATCCTCCCCCGACACGCTAAGATAGCCGACAAGTTTTCACTCGTACGAACCGTTCACCACGGCGGCGCGGCAGTGCACGATGCGGGCTGGCAGATCATGCAAACCGGCCGACGTTTTACAGGCGGCATCCAAACCCCTCATGTTGGAGCAGTTGCCAGTCATCTACTTGGTCGTAAGAGCGACCTACCACCATTTGTAGTTCTACCAGAGTTGATGGGGCGCGGCGGTGGCAATATGCCTAACGGTCAAGCTGGAGGGTTCCTAGGTAAAGCACACGACCCTTTCGCACTTAACGCTAACCCGGCACAGAAGAACTTCAAGGTTCCTGACCTGTTGCCTCCCGATCAGATCGGAGCCACGAGGTTAGATCGTAGACGTAAGATGCGTAACATTGTAGATAACGCAGTAAAGAATTTTGAAGCCAGTGAGGATGCTCGACTTCTCAATGACAGCTTTCACTCCGCCTTTCGAATGATGACCAGTGAACAAGCTCGAGCAGCATTTGACATAACCAGTGAAAAACTGGCAGTGAGGGAACGCTACGGCATGAACCGCTTTGGCCAATGCTGTCTACTAGCCCGCCGCCTCGTAGAGAACGGCGTCCGAATGATCACAATTAATAGTTTTCTCACCGTGTTCGATCAACTCTCATGGGATATTCACGGCTCTAAGCCATTCATCTCCGTCAAACAGATGAAAGAGCAAGTAGCTCCAATGTATGATCAGGGCTACAGCGCATTGATTGAGGATCTGCACGAACGAGGGCTACTCGACGACACAATGGTGACTACACTCTCTGAGTTCGGCCGGACTCCCAAGATTAACCCGGCAGGTGGACGCGATCATTGGCCTCAATGCTTCACATGTTCATTCGCAGGCGGAGGTGTGCAAGGCGGACAGGTTGTAGGTAAAAGCGACCCTATAGGGGGCTTTCCTGCAGAGCGACCGGTGGAACCAGGTGACGTTGTGGCAACGATTTTTCACAGCCTTGGCCTAAACCCCAAAGCAACCCTACCTGGTCCAAGTGGACGGCCTTTTCCACTCGTTGACTTTGGTAACGAACCCATCAAGGAACTATTTTCATGAAATGTCTGATTGCACTTGCCCTAGCGCTGTTAATTATCGCGCTGCCCCTCAGAGCATCTACTGATGAAAATAGCAAAGTGAGTTTTCGCCATGATGTGATGCCGGTATTGTCCAAAGCCGGCTGTAACGGCGGCGGCTGCCATGGGGCATTGGCCGGCAAGGGTGGATTTCGACTCAGCTTAAATGCTTATGACCCGGCAACCGATTATTACAATATTACAAGAGAAAACCGAGGTCGACGCATCGAGTTCGCCGCACCCGCGACCAGCCTATTCGTCACCAAGCCAACCGCTGCAGTTAGGCACAAGGGAGGAAAAGTGCTGCACGAAAAATCTGAAGCATACCGGATTTTAATACAATGGATCCAGCATGGGGTACCCGGGCCAAGCGACAACGACCCCACTATAGAAAGGTTCGAAATATCCCCCACCCTTTCCCACTTAAAAAAAGGCCAAGCACAGCAGTTAACTGCCAGGGTTTTTTTTAGTGACGGTACCGAGCGCGACGTCACACAGTGGGCAAGATTCGCCTCGACAGACGCAACCGTGGCCGAGGTGAACGAATCCACTGGTTTAGCCAAAGTCATCGGTTACGGGGACGGTGCCATAACAGCTTGGTATTCTGGTCAGATTGCGTTGGCGCGGATTAGATCCCCTTGGCCAAATATAATCCCGAACGCAGCCTACAGCCAAGCGCCAAGACGCAACGTGATCGATGACGCTGTCATTAACTTGTTGCGTACACTTAATCTCAAGCCTTCACCAAGGAGTTCTGACAGCGAGTTTATCCGACGAGTTCATTTAGATGTCGTCGGAATGCTACCTACACCCGAGGCCACACGTGCGTTCCTGGCTGACACATCAGAAACTAAGCGAGATGAATTGATTGAGTCTTTACTAGCTCAACCTGAGTTTATCGATTACTGGACGTATCGTCTTTCGGATTTGTTTTTGATAAGCGGACGCAAACTCCGCCCAGACGCGCTTAAGTCATACTATCAATGGCTACGCGGTGAGATGGAAAAAGGCACCACGTGGGACAAACTTGTGCGACAAGTCATTTCTGCAAAAGGTGACACAATGAAAAACGGCGCTACGAACTTTTATTCCGTTCACCAAGACCCTGAGACGATGGCGGAGAATGTAAGTCAGGCATTCATGAGCCTCTCGATTAACTGCGCCAAATGCCACAATCATCCTTTAGAAAAATGGACCAACGACCAGTATTACTCGTTTGCCAACTTATTTGCGCGTGTAAGGGCTAAGGGCTGGGGAGGCGATGCACGTAATGGAAATGGGGCTAGAACTCTATTCATTGCCGACCGAGGCGACCTTATTCAACCTCGCACCGGAAAACCCAGACCTTACGCACCGCTAGACGGTAAATCGATAGAAAGTGACTCTCCAGAAGACCGACGCGAGGCATTAGCAAAATGGCTGACTGCGCCCGATAATCCATACTTTACCCGCTCCATCGCCAACCGTGTATGGGCTAACTTTTTCGGGCGAGGCATCGTTGAACCCGTCGACGACCTGCGAGTCTCCAACCCTGCCTCAAACGAACAGTTACTCGAAGAAATCGCGTCGCATCTCGTTGAGAACAACTACGACCTCAAGGCTCTAATGCGGCTCATTTTGCAGAGCGAAACCTATCAGAGAACTAGTGAGCCGCTCGCGGAAAACATGGAGGATCAAAAATATTACTCTCGCTATTACCCTCGCAGATTGATGGCAGAAGTGCTGCAGGATGCCATCACATCTGTAACCCAAATCTCTCCAAAATACGACCAAATCACACTCTCCGATGGCAGCACGCAGGGGACGGATTTCTACCGCGATGGAACCCGTGCACTGCAGTTGTTTGACTCCTCTGTTACTTCTTATTTTCTTAAAACTTTTGGCCGAAACGAACGCGAGATCACCTGTGAATGTGAACGATCTAACAAGCCCAGCATGGTGCAAGTGCTACATCTTTCTAACGGCGACACTCTCAACAGTAACCTACGAAGCGAAAAGAGCTGTATAAACGTTATGATCAAGCAAAGTGACGAGCAGATCATAGAGGAAACCTACCTGCTCTGCCTTTCCAGGTTACCAAGTGATGCAGAACGAAAACGACTTTCTCAGATATTCGATGACTCACCTGAAATAGAACGCCGAGAAGCTGTAGAGGACTTATTCTGGGCGCTAATGACCAGCCGTGAATTTCTGTTCCAGCATTAATGCATGAAAATTCTTAATACAGTTTTTCTCACATCACTTGCTATCACCGTTTTTGGCGAGACGGTTAATTTTCACCAGGACGTTGCGCCAATTCTTCGTCAGTATTGTGTCGGTTGCCACAATAACGACGATCTCGAAGGGAATCTTTCCGTAGAGACTTTTCAACTTTTGATGAAAGGCGGCGAAAGCGGAACACCTATCAAGGAGGGCGATCAGTTAGAATCACTTTTGGCCAAGGTCATTACCAAAAAAGCCAAGCCATATATGCCTCCACGCCAAGATCCTCAACTTTCTGAGACACAGATTGAAACGATCCTGCGCTGGATTGATCAGGGCGCCAAACCGCCCAAACACGATCAATCGATTCTTGCCAATCTCACTGTTCCTGAAGTCAGTCCGGCTGATAAATTGCTCAGCCCCGTTACCTCAATGACAATCAGCAAAAAAGGAAAACTGGTAATCGGCCGCTACGGAAAAATTCAGTTTGGAGACAAAACTTTTACCGACATCTCCGGGAAGGTAAATGCCATCACGATTTCAAATGACAACAAAATATTGGCGGTTGCCGGCGGAACCCCAGGACTCAATGGTGTAGCAACTCTGTTCAACCTCGAGAACGGTAAAAAACTGCACGTTCTAACCGGACATCATGATGCTCTGTACGGCATCGCCTTCTCTCCTGATAGCAGTCAACTAGCCACGGCTGGCTACGACCGCATCATTAAAATTTGGAACACTGCTTCTGGGGAGATACTCCGCACACTCAAAGGACACAACGGAGCCGTTTTTGGCATTGCTTTCAGTCCGGACGGTAGCGTTCTTGCCAGTGCTGGTGGGGATTCCTCTGTCAAACTCTGGAATACCGAAAACGGACAACGTATAGACACGTTCGGACAACCTTCCGGCGAACAGTTCCTAACCGCGTTTACGCCCGACAGCCGTTTTATCCTAGCTGGTGGGGCAGACAAACAAGTTCGTCTATGGCGCTGGGTTAGCGGTGACGAAATAGGAATTAATCCACTTGTTCAGATACGTTTTGTGCATGAAGACGAGATCACTGGCCTTGCAATCGATGCGAGCGGCAAACTCTTAGCCACAGCTTCCGCCGACCGAACTGTCAAGGTTTGGTCTCTCCCTAGACTCGAGCTTTTACAAACAATCGGCAACCAAGCGGACGTAGTTTCCGCCCTGGTATTTAGTAAAGACGACAAAGCCCTGCATGTCGGACGAATGGATGGCTCAGTTGAAAAAATTGATCTCAGCTTGGATAATAATTCATATCCCTCCGCCAAGACGATCGCTAAAATCAAGCCGGTTGAGTTGACCGAAGCAAAGCTGGTTGAGTTAACCGAAGAGGAACCCAATGGCCTCCCAATCGAGGCTAACCGAATCACTCTACCAACTGTAGTGACTGGGATAATTAATAGCGAAAAAGATATCGA
>DMOB01000321.1:0-3298 GCA_003452475.1 Acidimicrobiaceae bacterium
GAACTAACTATCACGACAGCGATGACAGGCAAGTGCTTCGGACTGTCGCTAAAGCGAATACCCGAAAATAACCACCGCAAACAGGCATTGCCGTACTAGGTTAGGTATTGCTGCCAACACTCAGTGGGAGAGCCCTAAAAGAATATTGAATTCTCGCAGGCGCCGAAGGAGCAACCGCCCCGGACAATCTCTCAGGCAAAAGGACCGCTGGGAAGAAGCAACGCTGGAAAGAGTTAAGGCATCAAAACCTTAAACACCGAAGGGGAAAACCACTTTAGGGTGGCCAATCTCTCAGGTTCCCAGACAGCGCGGGGCGTCAAATTTGACGCGAGCTACTGGGCCAGGGCATGACTGAACATAGACCAGAGGTAACATATAACGACGCATTAAAAAAGACCGCGCTCTACGAGCTACATGCCGAGCTTGGGGGCAGACTAATCCCTTTCGCCGGCTACGAGCTTCCCATTCAGTACGACGGCGTGCTAGCAGAACACCATGCGACTCGAGAAGCAGCCGGGTTATTTGATGTTAGCCACATGAAAATAGTCGACGTTTCTTCAATAGGTAGTTCAGATGTCGGTGAAACGTTAGAGCTGATTGCTCCAGGAGGTCTCACCACTCTTGGCGACAATCGACTTCGCTACTCGATGCTCACAAACGACGCAGGCGGAATAGTCGACGACGTCATCTTTACACGAATGGCCAACCAGTTCCGCCTTGTACTTAATGCTTCCCGAGCAGAAATTGGCCTTGAGTACTTGGATGCATCATTAGGCAACCAGGTAACTTTTAGACCTCGACATGATTTGGCCTTAATTTCGATACAAGGACCTAAGGCGGTAGGTGTCCTTCAGAAACATGATCCGGCAGTGGCTGATCTCTCTTTCATGGAAGCTGGACTAATTAATTTTGGGCAAACAGAGTGTGATATCTCGAGAAGTGCATATACCGGAGAAGACGGTTTCGAAATCGCTATGCCCATTGATGAGGCGGAACAAATAGTTCGTTTGTTGCTCCTTGACAAAACATTAAAACCTGCTGGCCTTGGAGCTAGGGACACCCTTCGCTTGGAAGCGGGGCTGTGCCTATACGGCAACGAACTCAATGAGAGTACGACTCCAGTTGAAGCAAATCTTAGTTGGACTATTCCGAAGCGACGCAGACAAGATCAGCGGTTTCCTGGGGCTACTACAATTTGTTCGCAACTTGAAAGAGGCACTGAAAGAACACGAGTTGGAGTAACTGCATCAGGAAAGCGACCTATCCGAGATGGGGCTCAACTGTTCAATGAGAACAACCAAATGGTAGGACTCATAACTAGCGGCGGCTATAGCCCAACTACTGGCAAGCCAGTTGCGATGGGCTACATCGACGTGCCGTATGCAAATGAGGACAATGATTTAACCGCCGTTGTACGAGGTAAAAAAATCGGATGCACAGTCGCTCCGTTGCCATTTGTGCAACATCGATACAAACGATCTAAATAATTTTAAGGATTGCTAATGAACGCTGATGAATCAAATGGAGCATTCGCTCAACGACACATCGGACCTAGACCAAAAGATCTCCATGTTATGCTGAGCGCTCTTGGAGCACACTCGTTGGATTCATTTATTGGAGATGTACTACCTCCCTCTATCGCCAACAACGCAGACCTTGCTCTCCCGACCGCCATAAGTGAAACCGAAGCAATAGCAAAACTCAGCCAAAAAGCTCAACAAAACCAGGTACTGACTTCTGCGCTCGGAATGGGCTATTACAACACGATCACACCAGCGGTGATAAAACGAAATATTTTGGAAAACCCATCCTGGTATACCGCATATACCCCCTACCAACCAGAAATAAGCCAAGGCAGACTGGAAGCGTTGCTCAACTACCAAACAATGGTTTGCGACCTTACAGGCATGGAAATTTCTAATAGCTCGCTTCTTGACGAAGGCACCGCCGCTGCTGAAGCAATGACAATGAGCCGGCGCCTATCGAGCAAAAGCGAAGGCGCATTTTTCCTGGACAACGATTGCCACCCTCAAACAATCGAAGTAATCAAGACGAGAGCCGAACCATTGGGAATAGAAATTCAGGTTGGTAATCCATGGATCGATTTTGACTCAACCGAGTGTTTCGGGATACTCGTTCAATACCCGGGGTCTAGCGGCGGTATCGGCGATATCGAGGTTGTAAGTCAATTAGCGCGTGCGAACAATTGTTTGCTCGTAGTTGCTGCCGATTTACTTAGTTTATGTTTGCTTACTCCCCCGGGTGATTTGGGGGCCGATCTAGTTGTCGGCTCATCTCAACGATTCGGAGTTCCCCTTGGATTCGGCGGTCCGCACGCAGGGTATATTGGCGCCAAAGAAAAGCACAAGCGGTCCATGCCTGGCAGACTCGTAGGCGTATCAGTCGATTCAGCGGGCCGGCCAGCGACGAGGCTCGCATTACAGACGCGCGAACAGCACATTAGAAGAGAAAAGGCAACTAGCAATATATGCACCGCTCAAGTACTTCTGGCAGTCATATCCTCGATGTACGCAGTTTGGCACGGCCCTGAAGGGCTCCGTTCCATAGCTAATCGAGTCCACAAATTAACTGCTGCTATGGTCGAGTCGCTACGGAGCAGCAAGTTTAGGGTGCTTAACAAAAATTACTTTGACACGATTACAATTGCGACGCCGGGAGACGGTGAAAAAATCAGTGATGTGCTTGCAGCTGCAGGTATAAACGTGCGACTGGTAGATAAAGACACTCTCGGCATTTCTCTAGATGAGACAACTGACGAGAATACGGTAGCTGACCTACTTAGTGCTTTCGGATGTCAGCTTGACCCGGCTTGGCAAGAAAAGAATCACGATTCTGGAATTCCAGAAAGATACAGGAGAAAAACTGAATTTCTAACTCACCCGGTTTTCCATCTCTACCGTTCCGAAACTGAGATGCTTCGTTATATACGTCGCCTGGCCGATAAAGACATTGCATTAGACAAAGCAATGATTCCGCTCGGCAGTTGCACGATGAAATTAAATGCTACTAGCGAGATGGAACCAATTACCTGGCCACAGTTCTCAAACATTCACCCATTTGCGCCCTTGGAACAAGCCGCTGGATATGTCAGCATTATTAAAGAACTAGAAGACTGGCTACTTGCTTGCACTGGGTACGACGCTATTTCGTTGCAACCTAATGCAGGGTCCCAAGGAGAATTCGCTGGACTTCTGGCAATAAGGAAATATCACCAGAGTCGAGGTCAGCATGAGAGACAGATTTGTCTCATACCCTCTTCTGCTCACGGAACCAATCC
>DMOB01000061.1:0-2804 GCA_003452475.1 Acidimicrobiaceae bacterium
AAAAGCAAGTGTGAGAACGTGACTGGCACGTCCATTGACATCGATTCGGCGCAACCAAAAGAGCAGCAATATGAGCCGCTGTCCATGGCGCGCTCTACTGTTGCTCTGCTCTCCCTAGCAGTCTCGCTGATTTATATAGGCCCATTATTGCTTTACTCGGCGAATGAAGCTGATTTCTCTCACTTCAGCTCGTCTCGATTTTTGTCCGCCATAGCTCCTATTGCGCTTAAAGCTTTGCTCGCCATAGGGCTGCTGATTGGCATAAGCCAACTCATAAAATCGCGCAGAATCAGGCTGGCTTTAGATGTCAGTCTGTTATTCACAGCCGCAACTGTGATTTCTTTCGTTTGCTACCTGCCACTTTCAGTAGGAAAACTGGATGGCGTAGATGGCATTGGTATCGATATTGTGAACCTAGCCATCGGCCTGGTGATAGGGGCTGTTACTGTATATTGGAGAAGCAAGGGTTCAGCGATATTCTTGTTAATACTGATTGGTCCTTTTACCACATCGACTCTTGCGTTGTTTGAGCCATACGAGAACGCGAGCGCGAGCGCGAGCTTCCAACCATTTTCACGTTCACAAAAGAACGTGCTGCTGGTCAGTTTGGACAACCTGCAGTCGAGCCATGTAGCGAGAGCCTTGGACGCTGATGCCACTTCATTCGATGGGTTCGTGTTTTACCCAGAAGTCACGGCGGTGGGGCCGTTTTCAGCACTGTCTACACTGACCACAAAGATGGGGCAGCTTCCCGATTTGCCAGAGGGAAGGAAAGCGTCAGTATTCTTTAGAGATCGGTTTATCACGTCAAAATTATATGATGCAGGTTTCGATGTGGAAACTTATGGTGATTTCGGGCAAGCAGAAGAACCCACCACATCTAAACTACCTTATTTCAGCCACATCAACAGCAAGCCCAAATCATCCTACGTAAACATGTTGGAGATGTCATTGTTGCGAGTCGTTCCTGCTCCGGAACTTGTTTCGATTGGCTTCGAATTACTCTGGCCAGCACTCGCTTGGCCGACGCAGAAGCAGGCGACTACGGAATCAGAAGATGGGCTTGCAGTCTTAACCGAGAATGACCGGCACCCTCTTGCGCACTACAAACTGGACGTTCTTCAGTTCGACGCATTTGTCCATTCAATTGATGCCGCAGACGTAGGGCCTACAGCAAGGCTCCACCACTACCTTTTCACACACGAGCCCATTCGATTTTCAGAAAATTGTAATTTTGTATACGGGACTGGTTTTCGATACGTTACCGCACTGCCTGCGGAGACCGCTTGCGCTATCGGGAAAATTAAAACTCTGTTAGCAAAACTAAAAGCGGTAGGAGTATACGACAACACGATGATTATCTTTGCCAGCGATCATGGCCCGGAGTGCCCGCTTAATTTCACATTTGAGCCAGGTTCATACAGAGTCTCGAAAAGGTGGTGCCTGTCACGTTATCAACCATTCCTTATGATCAAAGATTTTGAGGGTTCTGGCGAACTGACTGTAAACGCAAACCAGACATCCCTGCTCGACATAGCCAAGACAATTTGTGCGGCCGCGCTGCCGGAAACCGCATGTGAGTCATATAGCGGTGCAGACCTTCTGGATAGCACCAAGCGCTATGAATCTACTAAACGCCATATTCTGGTGAGCAAAAGCAGTGAAGACCGGCGAGATTACAACAGCTTCTCTAAACTCGAAATTCCTCGCGATCAGAGTCTGATCGACTACTTTGACATCAACCCAGAAGAGCACACGAAGGTTTTTCCAGCCAAGGATCTTCCAAGTCGCACAGGGACAATTGTAGACGGTAAAAGAAGCGCGTCTCCCGGAGATTCAAGGGGCTTTGCCACCCATGGGCCCTATGCCCATTTGTGGCCCGGGAGCTACTCCATTTCAGTGGTTTACAGCCTCTCCAATGATGACGCAGTGAGTGCGAGCCACTGGGAAATAACTTCGGAACGAGGCGCAAAAAAGCTGTTCAAGGCCCCCCTAAAAGACACTCAGGGTCAGCCCACTCAGGTGACCTATGCGCTGGATGCAGCAGAAAGCGTAGCGAATATCGAGCTTCGCACGTTTTACGGTGGGCAGGGCTATCTCACGATTGAATCTGTCATAGTGGAAAGGCACCTTGATAAGTGACTATATTAAGGAACACTTCCTTGCTCACTGCTCTCTGGCAAGTGCAAGGGGTTAACTTCATCTGCGCCGAGTTTACGAATAAGTATTCCACTTATTACTCGCCAGGCACATAATGATTACCTAAAGGGACTTGTATGATCCGGATTTATTTTGTACTGGCTGCATTTTTGCTCGCTTGGCATGGTCCTGCTTATGGTTATATTGATCCGGGATCAGGCAGTGCAATTATGTCAGCCATTATCGGATTCTTTGTGGCCGCAGGGATGCTAATTAAGACCTACTGGTACAAGCTAAAGGCCTTCTTTTTGCCCAAAACGCCCTCTCAAGATATAACCAGCAGCACAGATACGGCCGACGACCAAGATTCTTTGAGGTAAGCCGCAACCCCCAATGCCGCCAGGCTGCGCTTTATGACGAGCTGTGGCACCAGCGCCAAAATTGTCAACTACCGGACTCATAGCTCCAAGGTCCTGAACGCGAGCGGAAACTCATGACTAACCAAAGCATCGATGGCAACAAAGAATACTGGAATCAGTTCTACAAAAATTTTCAGCGGCGCATAGCGTCGCAGTTTTGCGTCTCAGTAATCACAGATCTGGAGGCCGGATCATCAGTAGTTGAGCTCGGTAGCGGCAATGGGAGAGATTCGTTTTTTTTTGCGG
>DMOB01000326.1:0-6299 GCA_003452475.1 Acidimicrobiaceae bacterium
TTCACTGTTGCAGCAGCATTGGAGACAAATCGAATTAGCGCTGACCAAGTTTTTGATGTTCCTCAGACGTATCTATTTTCCGACAAGTTGTTTCGCGAACCTTACTTTAGTTCTACTGGGAGCCTGAGCGTCCCTGAAATTTTAGCTAAGTCATCAAACATTGGAACTATTCAAATCGCTGAGGCACTCGGTCGGGACCTGTTGCATCAATACCTATCTAGATTGGGGTTCGGCTCTTATAGCGGTGAGTCCGACGTTCAATCATTTCCGGCGGAATCGCGAGGAATTCTTAGACATCCAAGAGATTGGGATGGAACAGGCCTGGCAACTATCGCCTTTGGACAGGGTATTTCAGTTACTTCCATCCAATTAGCTGCTGCCTATAACACCATTGCAAATGGTGGGGTGTATCTCACTCCTAGGCTGGTGCGCGGTACTCTCGGTTCTAATGGGTTCGAACCTGAGGAGTTTGTCGTTGGTAAACGAGTTTTGTCGGCTGAAACGGCCACTGAGATACAAAAGATGTTGACTGGCGTCGTCTTGAACGGAACAGGTAAAAGGGCTGCTGTGAATGGGTACGCAGTCGCCGGTAAGACAGGCACCGCCCAAAAAACTCGGACCGGCGGCTTCGGCTATAGCGATTATGCGTATACAAGTACTTTCGCTGGGTTTGTTCCTGCTGACTCACCTGCGATTACCATTGTAGTAACGCTAGATGAACCTGTGGAATATATGGCAGGTTTAGTAGCGGCTCCAATTTTTTCAGACATAGCGAGACAGGTGTTGCAAACGCAGCGAATACCACCTTCGGATATCGGATAGATCAGTCGGTGTCTACCATCAAACTTTCTGCGCTTGCTCGCGACCTGGGAGGCAGTCTGGAATTCCCCATAGGCTGTGATGAAAGCGACCTAGACATTAAAGAAGTAAGTCACAGTAGTCTCGATGTTCCTGTTGGCGGGTTGTTCGCAGCTATCACGGGAAAAGTAAACGATGGACATGATTTCGCTGCAGAGGCTGTGAAAAACGGAGCAGCGGCGTTGCTGGTAGAGCGGCCGGTAAATGTAAGGGCGCCACAAATTCTCGTAAAGGATGTGGCCTCAGTACTCGGAGTAGCAGCATCCAGAATTTTTGGTGATCCATCTGACAAGCTGAAGATTATAGGAGTCACGGGAACTTCAGGTAAAACAACGGTTGTTCAATATTTAAAGCAGATGCTCGATTATTTTGGGTTCAAGTCTGTGTCATTAGGAACCCTAGAAGGAAGGCGAACTACCCCCGAAGCTCCCGATTTGCAGAGATGGTTGGCGAGACAAGTTGAAGCTGCTGTTGATGTTGTTTGTATGGAAGTTTCATCGCATGGTTTTGAGTTGGGGCGCGTGAACGATGTCACGTTTGACCTAGGCATATTTTTAAACTTAAGTCCTGAGCACCTCGATTTCCATTCTGATATGGAATCTTACTTCTCGGCGAAAAAGCAATTGTTTGATGGGAGATCAACTACTGCACTCGTGAACTTAGAAAATGATTGGGGGAGGAGACTGGAATCTGAGTTGTCGCCCTCAATGCCAACCATCTCATTTTCTTTAAAGGATTTCAGTGATGTTAATAGCGACTTTAATGGGCTCAAGTTCAGATGGCGGGGCTTCGAGGTTGCAACCAGAATGGTCGGCCGTTTCAATCTCGAGAATTTGGCTGCTGCTGCCGTTGCTGCTTCTCAGATTGGGCTGAGTGACGCAGAGATAGCAGAAAGCATGGAGGGGCTTGTCCAAGTTCCGGGTCGTATGCAGCTCGTGAGCCATGATGAGAGTGATATTTCAGTGATCGTCGATTACGCGCATAAACCTGAGGCATTAGAAGCTGCGCTTCGAGCGATATCTGGTATCGCCGATGGCAGAATTTGGGCAGTCTTTGGTGCCGGCGGGGACAGAGATAAAGGCAAGCGGCCGTTGATGGGAAAAATAGCGTCTGAGTTAGCAGATTTTGTAATCATTACTTCCGATAATCCTAGATTCGAGAACCCAGAGGTCATAGCAGAAGAAATAACTGGGAATATAGAAGAATTTGCGGTTGAGCTGGACAGAGATACAGCGATCGGGTCTGCTATCAGCAAAGCAAAACCTGGTGATGCTGTTCTAATAGCCGGAAAAGGTCATGAGAAAGTCCAGATTTTTGGTAGTTCAGAGTTACCTTTTGATGATGTTGCAATAGCACAAAAAAATCTCTACTTGCGAAAAGCGGCGAAAGGAAAAAGATCTTGATTGCGTTACTTATTGCTGCTGCAGTTTCCATGACGGTTTCACATCTAGGAACAAAATATCTTATCCCATGGCTTCAAGCTGCCGGAGTTGGGCAACCGATTCGTATGGATGGTCCAGAGGGACATCTAGTAAAGGCAGGTACTCCGACTATGGGTGGGGTAGCTATCGTGCTTGGAGCTGTAGCAGGATATGTGGTGAGTCATCTGCGAGCAGAGACAGTAATCACGCGTAGCGGGATTACTCTTACGATGGCAATAGTTGGGGCGGGGTTAGTAGGATTTCTAGATGATTTAATTAAAGTAAGTCGAGAACGCAACCTTGGTCTAAACAAAAAAGCAAAAATTATTGGTTTGCTGAGCGTCGGGACCAGTTTTGCGCTTCTAGCTATCTATTGGGTTGACGTGGATTCAATAATTACTTTTACTCGGGCTGACTTCCCTAACTTTGGTGTGCCTAAAGCGGTATGGGTCATTTGGGCAGTGGTGTTGATATTAGCGACTTCGAATGCAGTGAATTTGACCGACGGACTTGATGGATTGGCGGGTGGGTCTGCCGCGATCGGGTTTTCTGCGTTCATGGTCATCGGCTACTGGGCCTTTCGACACCCTGGCACATATGGGGTTAGTCACTCGCTAGATCTAGCTATTGTTGCTGCATCGATGGCCGGAGGTTGTGTAGGTTTCTTGTGGTGGAATGCGCCTCCGGCCCAAATTTTTATGGGAGACACAGGTTCCCTAGCTATTGGAACAGGGATGGCAGGACTGGCTTTATTATTGGAAACCCATTTACTACTTCCAGTAATTGGTGGCCTGTACGTTCTTGAAACCGTCTCAGTGATCTTGCAAGTTGGTTCTTATAGGCTTGCAGGGCGGCGGATATTCAGAATGGCTCCGATACACCATCATTTCGAGTTAGGCGGTTGGCCTGAAACAACTGTGTTGATCAGATTGTGGATTCTAAATGGTCTTTGCGTAGCTTTTGCTTTGGGCATTTTTTATGCAGATTATATTAGCTTAGATTTAGTTCAGCTTCCAGCAGGGTCCTTATGACTCATGTCGATTTAAGTCGCTGTGCTGTAGCAGGTCTTGGCATTACTGGCCGCGCGGTCGCTAATGCTCTTTTGGGCAGAGGTTCGCAAGTGGTGCTGATGGACGACAAACCATCAGCTGCCACGAAGTTTGGTCTCGCAGCAGGGCTTGAGGTGTTTGACTCATCGAAGATTGCTGATCTGGAAATAGCGCTTTCAGGGGTAACGGCTCTCAGTGTCGGTCCCGGAATTTCAGCTCGCCACAACATATATAAGATTGCGGCATTAAAAGGTTTGCCAGTTGTTAGCGAATTAGACCTGGCAGCGATGTGGGACTCACGACCATGCGCTGCTGTTACTGGAACTAACGGCAAAACAACGGTAACTGACCTAGTGACTAAAATGTTACTGCAATCGAATATCGAAGCAGTGGCAGCGGGTAACACCGATATACCTTTAGTAGAGGCCTTATCGATGAGAGATCCGGTCCCGGAAGCATTCGTTGTTGAAGCTTCTTCTTTTCGGCTTCATAACGTTGAACTCTTTCGACCACGTGTTGCAGCTTGGTTAAATTTTGCCCCTGATCATTTAGATTGGCATGGTGACCTTGAAAGTTACGCTAATTCAAAGAAGAAAATTTGGGAGCAACAAGAAGCAGACGATTTAACTGTTTTGCCTTATGGAGATGACTTTATAAATTCGATATATAGAGGTGCAGCGTCGCAACTTCTGACGTTTGGACCGGGCGGCGACGTCTCTGTCCAGGGCTCTCATATTGTAGATCGTGGTGAAAAAATTGTTGCTATTTCAAAAATGTCGTTAGGGCGTCCCCATGATCTTTTAAATGCTTGCGCAGCTGTTGCCGTCGCAGGAGAAATGGGTGCAAAAGCTCAAGCGATGGAGTCGGTACTCATCAATTTTTCGGGTCTGTCGCATAGGCTTGAGTTCGTAGCTACAACCGGTGGTATCAATTTTTATAATGACAGTAAAGCCACGACGCCGCATGCGACAATAGCGGCGCTCAAAGGTTTTGAGAACGCAGTACTGATAGTCGGCGGGCGAAATAAAGCTATAGAATTTACTCCGTTATTGGGAGCAATTCCTAATTTAGGGGCCGTGGTGTGTATTGGGGAAACCGCAGATCTGCTTGTGTCGCTATTTAACCCACATGTACCAACCTCAAGGGCGACGTCAATGAAGCAAGCGGTGAATGTTGCTGCTGCCATGGCTCAAGATCTTTCTGGGTCGGTCTTGCTTTCCCCTGCGTGTGCGTCTTTTGACTGGTATCAAGGGTATGAGGCCCGAGGTGACGACTTTAAGAAAGCTGTTAAGCAACTTTCTACCGGTGAGGGAGAAGATGACTAGCCTCCTGTCGAAGAAAGAACCAGTATTTACTGTGGTTTCCTCCAACTCACCGCTCAGGTATGTGGCAATGCTGGCATCAATGCTCATGCTCTTGCTAGCCGGCGCAGTGGCAGTTGTGCAGGCATCAGGCCCTTCGGGGGTGGAGGACTCTGGGAATTCCTTTCACTATTTTTTGCGACATATTATTGCTGTTGCAGTAGCAATAATTGGTCTTTTATTCACATTGCACATCGATTATAGAAAATGGCGAAAATGGGCAGGAGGGTTAATATTTATCAGTTTTTTAGGACTAATCGCAGTTGAAGTAGTCGGCTCTTCAGCGAATGGATCGACGAGGTGGATTGACCTCGGTCCATTGAATTTTCAGCCGTCGGAGTTACTGAAACTTTCGACAGTAATTGGATTAGCGTCATTTCTGGCCCAACGGAGGCGCCAGATTGCTATTAGCAAAAAGTTAGTAATGTCCGTCATGGGCGCTTTGGCCGCGATGGGACTTGTGGTAGCGGTCCTGCAATCTGACCTAGGCACCGCAGTTCTCATAGCTGTGATGGTGGTCGGGATGCTTTTCGTGTCGGGTGTTCCAATTCGGTATCTCTTATTCCCGTTGAGTTTGGTGGCAGCAGCTGGAGGAATTCTTATCGCCAGCGAACCCTACCGGCGTTCGAGAATAGTGGGTATGCTCAATCCGCTCGATTATTGCGGCAACGAAACGTGGCAACTTTGTCAAGCGTGGGCAACGTTAGCGAATGGCGGGCTTACGGGCACTGGGTTCGGCAGCGGTCACGCAAAATGGGGTTGGGTGCCCGCTGCTCATACAGATTTTGTTTTTGCTGTAATCGGCGAAGAAGTCGGTTTTCTAGGTGGGGTAGTAATCATAGGACTACTTGGAGCGCTGAGTCTGTTGGGTTTTAGGACTGCGCAAGAAGCTCCTGATTTTTTTGGCTCCTTGTTAGCTGCTGGGATAACAATTTGGTTCACAGGTCAAACATTTATCAATCTCGGAGGTGTTCTTGGGTTAATCCCGATTACCGGGATTCCATTACCGTTTATTTCGTATGGAGGTTCAGCACTGTTGTTTACGGTTTCAGCGGCAGGAATTTTACTTAATATTGCACGTCAATCAGGATGATCAGACTGAGAAAGCCTAAACCGATTGTTCTTATAGCGGGTGGCGGTACAGCGGGGCATCTAATCCCTGGTTTGGCTGTCGCTCAAGCACTAGTAAAAGCTGGTTGGCCTCGGGAAGATATCCGCTTTATGGGCAGCGACCGAGGAGTTGAAAAATTAATGGTTCCTGAAGCTGGATTTCTTCTAACTACTTTCCCGGGGAGAGGTTATAACAGGCGGCAAGTAAGTTTTCAGAATCTGAAAAATTTACTGAAGCTAATTCTTGGGATTTTGAAAGGTGTTTGGAGCGTCTACCGAATTAATCCCGCTGCTGTTCTCTGCCTGGGTGGCTATGCTGCTCTGCCAGCTTCGGTTGGAGCAGCTATAAAGTCCACTCCGTTGATCATCTCTGAGCAGAATGCTGCCGCATCTGCCACTAACCGTTTACTTGCAAGGTTTGCGAAAGTTTCCGCAGTGCCAATTGTTGGCACCGGTTTAGTACGAGAAGTAGCAACCGGCAACCCGGTGAGAGAACTAGT
>DMOB01000334.1:0-3213 GCA_003452475.1 Acidimicrobiaceae bacterium
ATGTACTTTTTCCGGATTGTTACCCTCGTAAATTAATCTTGCTCTCATCTCAGGGTTCCGAATAATCTCGAGTCGCTGCTCCACAGTCATCTCTCGAAGCGATCTCCAGGTGGCTCCGGCGCGTGCCCAGGGAGTGCGATGCTGAATTCCAAGCACCACACCAATGGGCCTGCACGTAGTTTGTGGTCGTAATTGTGCGCCCGAGGCATTTTCAGCTTCCACAGCGCTAAGAGCCACATCACTCATATCTGGACGAACTGCGTTGTAGACCAATCCAAACGTTGATGGCCGGCCGCTGCGCCGAGTTATTTCGCCCAATGTTTCGATTTCATGTTTGAGACCTCCCCAGTCTGCACCTGCCTTCTCAAACCGTGGAGCAGACTCGAAAACTCCGCGGCCGTGTTCGCCGAGTACATCTGCAAAAGCGAAAAGCTCATCGTCCTCAGCAAATGTTCCCGGTATCGGCCTACCGTCTGGAGTTCGATGTAACAAAGTTCGAGATGTAGAGAAACCGAGTGCGCCCGCAGTCATGGCTTCATCAATTAAATCGCACATTGAACTTATTTGTTCTGCTGAGGCAGGTTCTTCATCAAGGCTAGATTCTCCCATAACATGCCATCGCACGGCCACATGACCAACCATGCCACCGACATTTATTCCTTTCGGAGTCGCGTCAATAAAACCTAGGTACTCACCGTAGCTACGCCAGTTCCATGGAAGGCCTTCGAGAATAGCATCCTTGGGAATATCCTCTACGGACTCCATGACTTCTGCGATGAACTCGATATCCTCAGTTTTGACTGGGGCGAAGGTCACGCCACAATTACCCATTACAACCGACGTAATGCCGTGCCAGCATGAACTGGAACCAATAGGGTCCCAGGCTAATTGAGCATCTAAATGAGTATGGATATCAACAAACCCTGGGGTAACAAGTTTTCCCGTTGCATCGATTTCAGTTTCACCGGTGCCTTCCACAAGGCCTAACTTGACGACACGGTCGCCAATAATGCCCACGTCTGCAAGTTTCGAAGGTGCTCCTGTTCCATCGACTACTGAGCCACCTCTGATAACAAGGTCGTATCTAATTTCGGTGCCAGTCATTTTACCATGCCTCTTTCTGTGCCTTGTCAAACAAAGCCTTTGCAATAACGAACTTCTCTTAGCGTGCCGCCCATCAAGATCATAGACCCTAACGCAGTGCGGACGTAACAAATGTGAGGCGAGACCCGCTGTCCCGAAATATTAAGTACTCTCATACTTAAACAAGACACTTAGTCATTAAGTGCTCATCCGAGGGTCTGCAGGTGCGTATGCGAAGTTTTAGCCCAGTCCGAGTCGTCGTTCTTTCTATACTGCTATCAGCTTTCGCTTTGACCAGTTGTTCTGATGACACACCTCAGGTAGTGCTAGAGGAGAGCGTTGCTGTGAAATCTACAACCGCAACTACTCGCCAACCAACAACAACGTTGAAGCCGTCACCAACAACAACCGTTCTCGATCAGGAGAGCTCTACGTCTACTACAGAGCTTGAGAATATAGAACCGCTTTTAACAAACGCTGCTTCATTGTCGACTGGAGGGTTGGGACCCGTCAATATCGGAATGACACTAAGCGAAGCTGAAAAAGCAGCTCGTGTAGCTTTAGTTCCCTTGCCTGGCGGTTCTGAATCATGCCGTTCCTACTCGCCCAAGTCGGGTGCTGTCGGGGTGTCTTTAATCTTCAGCGATGGAAAGCTTGTTCGCATCGAAATTCTGAGTGGACCTATCAAAACTCGATCGGGTTACGGCTTAGGTTCCAGCAAGCTTGAGATTATGAATGCATTTGGTGAACGCATTCAAGAATCTGCCAGCGGGGACAATATCTCATATGTCCCTATCGATAAAAAAGATCTTGAAAAACGAGTGATCTGGCAAGTGGACGAGAACGACATAGTCACGTCTCTTAGATCTGGTGTTCTCCCGCACATCACACCGCTGTTGAGTTGTCTAGGCGAATAAGCAACTCAGCAACTCGTGTCCTATTTCCAGAAGTTTTTTATCACGTCAACCCAAAGTTGAGTTGTAAGAGCGAGCGAGTCAACATCAACTCGCTCGTCATGGCCGTGAAAGCGTGTCATGAACTCCGAGGAAGTTACGTTGTCGCTAAATAGCCCTGCACCATATGCGATTGCCCCTTTTTCCCGGTAGAAGCGTGCGTCAGTTGCCCCGACAATTAAGGACGGAATAAGCTCGGCGCCCGGATGAGCTTTTTGCATCAAATCTTGAAGTAGCGACCACATCTGTGTATCTGTTGAAGAGAAGGTGGCAGCATCGTCGTGAATGTGTTTAATTTCAACTTCATCGAATAACTCACCGAGTGCCTCTCTAAGGTGATCATCTACATTATCGCTGTCTCCAGGGGCAGTCCGGATATCTACTTCGATTTCAACAACATCAGGAATGACGTTAGTTTTTACTCCACCATGAACAACGTTGGGCGAAAAGGTCGTATGACTGCACGCATGCAAGTGCCCAGCTAATCCCGGCGCATCTAGAGTGGCTATTGTTTCCCAAACCGTCTCTGGACTTAGCAATGCCGCTTTAACTTCATCGGACAAATTCAAAGTCGAAACTTGATGCTGCCACATTTCAGTTAATTTTGGAGATGGACGATAGTCCCCTAGGCGTCGAATTATCTCAGCAGCTTTTAGAACTGCATTATCAGCGCCAAAGGGCATCGAGCCATGACCTGGTGTCCCCTTTACGGTCAATCTCCGCCAACCCAATCCCTTTTCGCCCGCTGCAACCGTTAACTTTTTCCCATTAGGCGTCGCCGTAGGCAGTCCTCCGAATTCAGTTAATACAAAGTCAGCTTTGATCGCGTCCCAATGATGTTCAGCCATCCACTTAGCCCCATAAGTGCCTCCAGCTTCCTCATCTGCTACCCCAAAATACACCAAATCACCTTTGGGTCGGAAGCCAGTTCTTATGCAATCGCGAAATGCCACCGCCATCGAAGAAGTCAAATTCAACATATCTACAGCACCTCGTCCCCAGACCTCACCGGCTATCAGTTCTCCACCGAATGGCTCCCTGCTCCAACCATCTGGGCTCACTGGCACTACATCAGTATGTCCCATCAGGCATAGAGCCGGAGCAGTTGGGTCAGTGCCTTGGATTCGCGCCACCATTGATCTACGACCGGGCAAACAGTCAAAATGCTCTAACTCAA
>DMOB01000248.1:0-901 GCA_003452475.1 Acidimicrobiaceae bacterium
ATTCATTATCGATAGCAGACCTGACGGCTAAGTATGGGATTGATGTCGCAACAGCATTCATCCTTGAAAGATACTATTTTGATGCTGCAATTTTTGATTTTCAGATGAACCGAATTCAGCTAGACGGATTTGACCGGTCGAAGAATTACTTAAAAAGACCTACTACGGTTCCAAAAAATGAGGACTTGGAACAGATGCCGCCACGAGGCTCAGATGAATATGCCCAGCTAAGTAAGATCGGTGAGGAGGCATTCCTCAATGGAGAAGTGCTGGTGGTCGTCCTTGCTGGTGGAATGGCTACTCGATTCGGTGGTGGCATTAAAGCCCTGGCGCCTATTCTCGAAGGTTTGAGTTTTGCAAAAGTAAAACAACTTGATCTTGAAAAGTATGCGATCAAACATGATATGACCTGCAAATTGTTGTTCATGACGAGTTTTTTATCCGATGAAAGTATGAGTAGTTGGGCTTCATCTCATTCGAATGATTATGTGAAGATCGCAACTTGCCCGCAGTCAATTTCATTGAGATTAATGACTGATGGCCAGATATTTCGAGAAGATCATGGAGATGTGTCGTTCTACTCACCGGGTCATGGAGACCTCTTAGAAGTTCTGAGTCGAAGTGAGGACTTTAAACAGTTTTATGAGACCGGTGGTAAGTACGTGCTTGTCAATAATGTCGACAATGCAGCAGCGACTTTCGATCCTGCTGTTTTAGGAGCTCACATATCGATAGGGAAACAGATGACTTGTGAGATCGTCAAAGATGATTCGTATGGAGGAGCGCCACGTATTGTTGGGGGACGGCTGGAAATTGTTGAAGATTTCTGTTTGAGAGATATAGATAAAATTGAAACCAACCCGTTTCTTAATACAAATACGCTGCTGATTAACTCAGAAAT
>DMOB01000248.1:1204-2853 GCA_003452475.1 Acidimicrobiaceae bacterium
TAATACAAATACGCTGGTGATTAACGCAGAAATTTTCAAAACTCCTGTGGCGCTGAACTATTTTGACGTTCAAAAAAATGTAAATGGGATTCCACTGGTCCAATTTGAACTTCTGATCGGAGAGCTTTCAAAATTTGTTGAGGCAACGATGCTGTTAGTTGAAGCTGAGGGTCCGAATTCAAGATTCGAACCTATGAAATCGCTGTCGGATGTAGAGCAGAGGCGAGAATCAGTCCTACGAATATTGGAACACAGAGAAATATTCGGTGTCGGGCAGTAGATTTTGAAACATGTTTCCCTACCAAGACGCTCTATCCTATGTTCTTCAGCATTGCCGACAGTTGAAGCCGGCCCTAACTCCGGTGGCGAAAGCTCGAGGGCTGGTTCTCGCTCAGGATGTCGTGGCTTTAGAGGCTATTCCACCATTTGCCAATACTGCCATGGACGGATTTGCTCTTCGTGCGAATGACGTAAGAGAGCCCCCGGCTACTCTTCGGATAATTGAAACTATAGCGGCGGGTCATTCGCCAACTATGTTAGTCGGGGAAGGGGAAGCTAGCAGGATTATGACGGGCGCCCCGGTACCTGAGGGAGCAAATGCAATAGTTATGGTTGAGCAGACTGAAGCTGATGGTGATGAAGTAACTGTAAATATTTCAGTTCCGGTTGGTAACCATATCCGTCCGATTGGTGATGATGTTCTAAAGGGGGAGTTAGTCTTTGAAGCAGGAACGATTCTGACTCCCGGTCACCTTGGGGTTCTCTCGAGTCTTGGTTTGCTAGAGGTAATAGTTTTCCCCCGGCCACGAGTTGGAGTTATCTCAACTGGGGACGAGTTGGTGGCAGATGGCTCTGCGTTGAAAGCAGGTCAGATTCGGGACTCTAACCGCTGCGCGCTTTTAGCGCTTCTTGAAGAAAACGACATGTCACCGGTTGATCTTGGTTTGCTTCCGGACAATGAGGATGCCATTGAAAAAGGGTTAGTTGAAGGTGCTGCTACTTGCGATGCATTGATCACGTCTGGTGGCGTGAGCATGGGGGATTTTGACTACGTTAAGTCTGTCCTGCAGCGAATTGCTGATATGAGGTGGATGCAGATTGACATAAAGCCAGCTAAGCCACTTGCTTTTGGTTTGATCGCCGGCACCCCGATATTTGGGCTCCCAGGAAACCCAGTTTCGTCGATGGTCTCTTTCGAGCTCTTCGCTAGACCAGGTTTGAGAGCAATGATGGGGCGTGCTAATCCATTACGAAAACGAGTTGTGGCCACCGCGGCAGAAAGTCTAGGACGACGACCTGATGGCAAAACACATTTCGTAAAAGCTATCGTCGATTACGCAGATGGTAAAGTATTTGTTAGGTCTGGCGGAGGTCAAGGTTCGCACATGCTTGCAGCAATGGCTCGATCGAACTCCTTAGCTATTCTCCCAGATGGTAGTGGTTATTCGAAAGGGGACAGCTTGGAAGTACTCATCCTTGACTGATTTAGTCAGGGTCGAACCTCGTTTCCATTTATCCTTAGCGCCAGAGCGTTTGGGTCTGTATCCTAAGGTAACGATGGACCTTGCAGCAGAAAAACATGATTTGATTGACCCGTATGGCCGTGTCGTGCGTGATCTTCGTATTTCTGTTACCGACCGATGTAATTT
>DMOB01000248.1:3165-3324 GCA_003452475.1 Acidimicrobiaceae bacterium
TTCTGTTACCGACCGATGTAATTTTCGGTGCCAGTACTGCATGCCTGCAGAAGGAATGACGTGGTTACCGCGAAATGAGCTTCTTACCTTCGAAGAAATAGAGCGATTTGCCCGAGTGTGTGTAGAACATTTCGGGTTCGATGGAATTCGTCTTACTGG